>CAKKQG010000455.1 GCA_919901875.1 Anaerolineales bacterium | reverse complement strand
TACTACGTAATCAACTGCACCGCCCCCGCCATCATCTCCGCTTCCACCGTGCGCGTGTTCACTTCGTAAGGCGACCACAGTTCGCCGTCGGTGTGAATGGGGAGCGCGCGATCGGCTTCGAGCCGAATCTTTTTAAATGTGCCGATGGTCACTCGTTTGTCGGTGACGTGCGTACCGTTCATCACTTTGGGAATCAATTGCAAGATACTGATGCGGCTGATGTGTTTGATTGAGACGTAATCGAAGATGCCGTCGTCAATTTTTGAGGCGGGCGTGGTCAAGAATCCGCCGCCTTCGCGCGGACCGTTGCCAAAGGTGAACATCAACACGTCGTGTTCGTCCACCGGCTGATCGTCAATCCAAATTTTCATGTGCGACGATTCGTAATCTTGCAGCACCGTGCGTAGTGTGGCTGTGAAATACAAAATGAAACCGTAGAGTCCGGTGATCTTGCGACTCATAATGTTGATCTTGCCGTCGAGTCCAATGCCCACCGTGTTGTTCCAGTATTCGAGGCGGTTGTTGTTGTCGCGGATCGAGCCAACATCTATAGGTCGCGCCGTGCCTTTAAAAACCCGCATCATCGCTTGAATCGGATCCATGTTGACTCCACTGGCGTAAGCAAAATCGTTGCCCGACCCAATCGGCACGATAGCAAGTTTAGGACGATGATTCGGCGCGACGCGCATCAGTCCATTGATCACCTCATGCACCGTGCCATCGCCACCCATCGCCACAACAGTGTCATAACCTTCTAACCCGGCTTTCGCCGCCAGATCGGTGGCGTGTGTTGGGTGTTCTGTGCCGACCCAATCCGCGCCGCCATGCTCCTCAACAATCGCGCGCAAATCCGAAGCCTTCTGTCCAGAGCGTCCGCGATCAGAATAGGGGTTGAAGATGAGTTTAATTTTTGACATGGGGTCTCCTCATTAATCGAATAGTCGAGTCATTCGTATTGCGTATTTCGTATTCCGTCTCTCGCGCCTTACGCAATACGCACTACGCAATACGTCTCACGCATCACGTTACCTCGCTATTTTATATCAGTTGCCTAATAAAATGCTTGTGCTATACTCATTTTTGATGAACGAATTTTCTGTGAATCGCTGGCGCGATCATTTAAACGCGCTTGGTGTCGGTGATCTTGTGGATGAATTGTTCCGACCCGGCTCGCCACTGGCGATCATCGCCGCGCAACTTTTGTACGTTGCCCGCCCCTCTCTCGGCGCGTTTGCCGACGATTCATCCCTCGCTTCTTTAACTCGACTCACCGATTATCTTCAAGGTGATGAGAACACCGACTCATGAACGATTATCTTGGACTCATCGGCTTCGGTGTTGCCGCCTTCGCTGTGATGCTGATCTTCCTCTTTTGGTTTTGGGCAAAGCAAACGGGCAACCCGCCTGTGCTGCGTGACGTGGGCGCGTATAAAGACCTGCCGCAGCGAATCGGCGAAGCGGTTGAAAACGGAAAACGGATTCACGTCTCGTTGGGCAGCGGGGCAATTGGCACACAAAAAACAACCGCCGCCCTCGCCGGTCTCACCGTGTTAGATATTATTGCCGAGTCGGCAACCCTTTCCGATCTGCCTCCCGTCATCACCACCGGCGATGGATCATCCGCCTTCTTAGCCCAAGACGCATTGCGCCGCGCTTACACTCAACTTAATGCAATGGATCGTTACGATCATCTTGGCGGGCGCATGGCGGGCGCGACTCCTCTTTCATATGCGGCAGGAGTCATGTCCACCTTCAGCGATGAAAACGTCACCGCCAGTTTGCTCATTGGCACATTTGGAAATGAAGTGGCATTGATGGCGGACGCCGGTTCGCGTCAAGAGGACGCGCAGTTGATTATCGGCACGGACGATGTGCAAGCGCAAGCCGCCGCTTACGTCTCAGCGGACAATGTGTTGATCGGCGAAGATGTGTATGCCAGTGGCGCGTATCTTGTCGGGGGCAAACCGTTTCATAAAGCAAGTTTGCAAGCGCAAGATGTTCTGCGCCTGTTAGTCATCGTGGCGATACTCGGCGGCGTCGCGCTCAAACTCATCGGAGTGGTAGTGATTCCATGAAAATGCGTTTGCCGATGCTCATTGCTATTTCTGTCGGCGCGGTCACGCTCATCGCTTACTTCGTGCCGTTGGGTCCGTTGGAGATCGTCAAATCATTGTTGGTAGATTGGGCGGCGACTCTCAGCGCGATTGCTTTACTGCTCGGCATCCTTAATTTAATCTTTGTGCATATCGAAAAGTTTGCCAGCTTTAAACGCGGCTGGGTTTACAGCATCGTCCTGTTGTTGGGTTTCATCTTCGCGCTTGGCATGGGGTTGTTCCCGCCGTTGCTCGACTCCACGCGGCAGGCAGGCGCGCAATTCAACGCCGCGCAAACCATGCGCGACATGGCACGCTTTATGTTCCTCTACATTCAAACTCCCATTGAAACATCACTGACCGCCGTTCTGGGGATCGTGCTGATCATGGCCGGCGCGCGACTCATTCGCAAACGACGCAACCTCTCGGCGGCATTGTTTATCCTCGTCTCACTCGTCCTCATTTTAGGTCTGGCGCCTCTCGCGCCGATTCTCGGCGATGTCCGTGAATGGATTGTGCAAGTGCCGGCTCTGGCTGGCGCGCGCGGAATTTTGCTTGGCATTGCTCTCGGCGCCATCACCACCGGTGTGCGCGTGATCATCGGCGTGGATCGCCCGTACGGAGAATAACGTGGCAGAGATTCGTTGTTCGATGTGCAGCAAAATGAATCCGGATACGCGCGACGAGTGTCAGTTTTGTGGCGCGCGCATTAAACCGCTCACCCTGCCTCCGACCAGCATGTTGGATCTGCCCGATTGGAATAAACCTGTCGCCGCAGAAAAAACTGTGCCAACCTCTCCAGCGGCAGATGACGACGATTGGCTGCGCCGCTTACAAGGGGATGCCGCCTCCACGCCATCGCCCGCCGAATCAACATCAACCTCCTCTTCCGCAGAAGATGCGAGCGATTGGTTAGCCCGACTCAACGCGCAGGATGGATCGCCTTCAACTGAAAAAGAATCACAAACGGAAGACGCGGGTGATTGGCTGGCGCGACTCAACGCGCAAGATGAATCGCCCACGACTCTGCCGCCCTCTGATGCAGAGCCTGTGGGTCATACAGGTAAAACCGATCAATGGCTCTCCCGTTTGGGCGCGAGTGACAACGTTGATCTTTCTGTTCCGGCGGCGAGTGAGTCGGACGGCGCAGTGAGTGATTGGTTGTCGCAGGTTCGCGCCGAAGTAGAAACGCCTCAACCACCAGTTGAGGAAGCCCCCAAGATAACTACGGGTTTGTTGCACCGTGCGCGTACAGGACCTCTTCCTCCGCTCACAACACCTGAACCTCCAACGCCTCCGCCCTCTACCTCCACCTTGCCCTCGTGGCTTGCGCCATCGAGCGAGTCTGATTCGGAAATACCTGATTGGATTAAAGGATCGCCGAGTGATCCCTCTGCCTTAACGCCATTGACTGACTCGGCATTGCCTGATTGGTTGACCGAGTCATCCCTCCCAACAACAGCGCCGACAACACCACCGGATGACTCACTCGATTGGCTCGCCGCCTCTCAACCCGGCGCGCCCAAAGACTCCGCGCTGCCTGATTGGATGTCAACGCCCTCTGCTCCCACAGCTCAAACAGTAGAGCAAGATGACATCTTGCTCAACAAGCCGGAGTGGATGTCAACCTCATCCGCTCCCGCCGCAGAGTCGGCGACACCTGAGTCGTTACCCGATTGGTTATCGTCTTCTGCCCCGAGTCAAGCCCCTCCGTTAGCACCTGTCGCATCCACGCCATCACCTGCGTCTTCAACGAATGAATTAGAGTGGTTGTCGTCGCTCTCGTCCGAGTCACCAGCCGCTTCTACAGATGGTATGAGTGATTGGTTGAATACTGCGCCAGCAGCGTCGCCCTCGACGGACTCGCTGGATTGGATGTCGTCACTCAACTCACCCACCGCGCCCCCACCGTCAACGCCTTCCGAGTCGGCAGATTCGTTGGATTGGATGAGTGGCGCTCCGCCAAAAATTTCTAGCAACGTGGCAGTAAAAGGTGTGACGGATTGGCTTAGCTCGCCCGAGGCGGAACCGAAGGCATCGCCGTTTAAAAGTGATATTGGTAGTGACGGTGAACCTGATTGGTTGAGTGGGATCGCGGCTCAACCTACTGGGTCTTCGACGCCGAGTTCACCGGCGCTTACGCTAGGACCGGAAGATCACAATTTGCTTGAGGGCTTACCGAGTTGGTTGGATGCGTTGCGTCCAACCGGGTTAGATTCTTTTCCGGCGGCATCTTCGACGACTGCCGATTCGGGGGCGGCGCTTCTTCCTGCCTTCACCGATCTCTCACCGCTTCCAACGGTCCCTTCGCCCATTGTCAAAGACCTCTCGAGCGCAAACTTGCCGGGTTGGTTGAAGTCAATGAAACCGGTGGATGAACATGCGCCGCAAGCGGACATGGGGATGGATCACGAGGAGCGCGCGGGTCCGTTGGCAGGTATGCGCGGCACGCTGCTCGCCGAAACGGTGATGACGATGGCCGGCAAGCCGGGTGAATCGGTGGAGCGTTTGATGGTCACCGAGGCTCAGGCGAAGCGCGCTGAGATCTTCGCGCGGATTATTCAAGAAGAGACGGAAGTGGTCGTGCCGCGCGTGAGCAAGAAAGAGCAGTTTACGTACGCGGTAGACCGGTTGTTGATCGCGGTAGTCATGATGGCGTTGGTGATTCTGCCGTCGCTGGCAAGTTTCAACATTGTGAAGCCGCCAGAGTCATTTTCGAAGGCGGGCTTGGATTTTTACACATATGTTGACAAGCAAGTGTCGTCGAAGCAGATCGTCTTGGTTGCGTTGGATTATGACGTGGGATATAGCAACGAGTTAAACCCGGCAGTGAAAGCGGTGGTGTTCCATCTTGTCAAACGCAATGTGCGCGTGGCGATGGTCAGTTCGTCGCCGATGGGCGCGGTGATGGCGCAGGAAATTTTGACTCAAGTGGTGCGCGAAGTGGAGATCGAGCGCGGTGTTAAAGACACAAGGTTCGCCGAGGATTATGGCAAGAAATATATTCATCTGGGTTATATCCCCGGCGGCGTTATTGGTTTGCAAAATTTTGCTTTGAACCCGCAAGAGACTGTGACCAACGATTTCGTTCAGGGTAAAAGTCTGTGGACGGATCAAACATTGTTGAGTGATTTGAAGAGCGGCGTGGGCGATTTTGGGTTGATTGTGGTGGCGGCTTCATCGGCAGAGACGGCGCAAGGATGGATCGAACAGGTCGGCACGCCGACGAAGGCAAAGATCGCGGCGATCAGCAGCGCGTCTGCTGCGCCATTGATCACTCCTTATTATTCTAACAAGCAGGTGATCGGCGTTCTTACCCGATTGCCGGATGCCATTGTTTATAGCCGGACAGTGAATCGCAAATTGAGCATGAGCGACTTTTCGCAAGGGTGGCCGAACTACTTGCCGGAGGCGAACAATGCTCGTGTTAACGATTTGTGGCAAGGTTACGCCTTAGGTTCGAATGGGATCGCGGCGATCTTGGTGATTGGCGCGTTAGCCAGTGTGGTGATGTTGTTCGTCATCCGCCGCCGCGAACAGGAAGAAGCGGCGAAGGCAATCGTCACCGCGCCTCGCCCCAAAGTGGCAGCGACGGATAAGCCGCTGTTCAAGAAAACGGTGCGCTCAAATGGTAAAGCGCCCGCGACAAAGAAAGCGGCGGCAAAAGTTGGGAAGAAGAAAGTTGTGAAGAAGAAGAAATGAAACCCGAAGTGTTAGACGCTCTGGGCGGCATCACGGCGTTCTTGTTGACGCTGATGGTGTTCAGCTATTTAGTGGGCGACAACCCGCTGTATCGAATCGCCATCCATCTTTTTATTGGGGCGGCAGCCGGGTACACCGCAGTCGTTTTGATCCAAACGTTGATCGTGCCTCGTTTAGTATTTGGCACAGTTAATGCCGCATCGAATGTGATGAACGATCCTCTGCCGTTGGTGCGCGCCGTTGTGCCAATTGTATTAGGACTGATGCTCACGCTTAAACTTGGTTCGGGTGTGGCGCATTTTGGCAACATCGCCATGGCATTTGTGGTGGGCGTGGGCGCGGCAGTGGCTGTCGGCGGCGCGATCAGCGGCACGCTCTTTCCGCAAGTGCAGGCGACGTGGATCAATCCTCTGCGTGGTGATGGCTTGACTCTCGTTTTAAATGTGATCAACGCCGGTTTGATCATCCTCGGCACGATCCTGACTCTGATGTATTTCTTTTACAGCGCGCAGACGATGCCCGGTGGTCGCTCGGATCGCCCGCTCTTCCTCAAACCACTGGCGTGGGGCGGGCAAACGTTTATTACCATTGCCCTCGCCGCGTTATACGCCGGAGCGTTGGCGGCGACTCTTGCCATCTTTACCGAGCGCGTGTTGTTCTTATATTACTTTGTTGTTGATTTTCCCAACGTGCTAAGCCGACTTGGGTTTTAGAGGTTGGATGTTGGAGAAACGGTGGAAGAACTCTTTTTGAAAGGAACAGATATATGAATACAACTAATTCAACTGAATTGTTGCGTGAAGCGATTCGGGAAGTCATTCTCTTGCCTGACCGAGATTTAGTTGCCGTGGTGGAATTTGTCGGCTTACTTAAACGCGATCACCCTCGACCTTCGTTGGCAGAAATCAAAGCGGAAGCGGCACGTCTCACTCAACAATTTGAGGGACTGTCCCGCGCCGAATTATTTAAACGCTTCAATGATAACTTGGAAATCATTCGCGCCAACGCCATAGCGCGAGGCACGGCTATTGAGGGAGAATGGGAGCATGACTAAACGACTTCGGGCAGTGTTCGATACCAACGTATTTTTGTCGGCGGCACTTAGCAAAAACAGCAACAGCCCGACTAAAGAATTATTAGCCCGTTGGGAGCGCGAAGAGTTTGTTCTGCTCATTTGCGAAGCTCTGAGTGATGAGATCACCGAGAAACTGATCGAACGGGCTGCCCCGCCGCTTGTCGCCGCCCAACAAATAGCCGTGTTAAAGCAATTAGCCGAGTGGGTCGAAGTGCCTTCGGAATCCATCGTGCGAGTCTTGGCAGACCCGGATGACGATGTTGTGCTTGCTTGCGCCACGATTGGCAAAGCCGATTACATTATCACCTACGACCCGCACTTTGATTCACTCGGCGGGGAATATCTCGGCATAAAAATCCTGAAAGCCATTCCTTTTTTGCAAATACTGCGTGAACAGCAGAACCAGGATTGACCCTGTTTGTTTTGAAGTTTGCAATTTGTCATTTGTCATTATTCATTCTTTCATTGTTCATTTCTTAAATGCCTACCGCCCCCACAGACTCCCTTCTCGCTGTTGACATTGGCAACATCTACACCCGCGTTGCTTTGTTGGATATTGCCGGTGGCGAATTTCGTTTCGTCGCTTCCGGTCAAGCGCGCACCACCATCGAACTTCCCTTTAACGATATGGGCGAAGGCGTGCGCCAAGCATTGGATCAATTGAGTGAAGTGACCGGACGCAGATTCCTCGATGAGTCCGAACACTTCATCATCCCCAGCCAAGCCGACGGAAGTGGCGCCGACTCTCTGGTGGCAACCTCCAGCGCCGGGGAAGCGCTGCGTGTGGCGATTGTGGGTCTTATGCCCAACGTCTCGGTCGCCACCGCGCAAAAAGTTGCCGGATCGAATTATTTAAAGGTCGTCGAGGTTCTCAGTTTGGGTGATCGCCGCCGCGAAGAACAGCAGATCGATTCGTTCCTCGCCGCCAAGCCCGACATCCTTATCATCGCCGGTGGCACCGAGCACGGATCGAAGAGCGCGGTGCTGCGTTTAGTAGATACGGCGATCATGGCGATCCGCCTCATGCCGCAAAACAAACGCCCCGAAGTTCTCTATAGCGGCAATCGTGATATTCGTGCCGATGTAAAAAAACGGTTTGAAGGATTATGTGAAGTGACCGAAGCGGAAAACATGCGCCCCGAATTAGATCGAGAAAACATTGATCCGGCGCGCCGCCAACTCAGCACCATCTACGAACATGTTCGCATCGGGCGCATCGCCGGGTATTCGGAGATCGCCCGTTGGGGCGGAAGCGTGCTGCCGACGGCGCAAGCGCAAGGCTTCGTCGTTAATTATTTGAATCGACTTCACAAGTCCGACAACGGCGCGCTCGGCATTGATATTGGATCCTCGGCGACGTCACTTGCCGCTTCGTTTCGCGGCAGACTGTCCTTGATGACGCGCCCCGATATTGGCGTGGGACACAACGCGGTCAACGTCCTTCACTACACGACTCTGGATCGTCTGACGCGATGGCTGCCGCGTGAAGTTTCGCCCAACACCATGCGCGATTACATTTACAACAAATCACTCGCGCCAGCCTCCGTGCCGCAAGAGTTAGATGATCTCTATCTTGAACACGCTTTAGCCCGCGAATGTTTGCAGATCACCCTCGCCTCTGCTTTGCCAATCTATCCCGCCAGCGTCAAAGGCAGTGGACCCAGCCTCACGCCTTACTTCGACAACATACTCATTGATGGCGCGGTGCTAACTCGCGCGCCCAAACCGGGGCAAGCGGCGTTGATCGTCCTCGATGGGCTTCAACCCTGCGGCGTGACAAATTTTATTTTGGATACGTACACCCTCGCGCCCGCGTTGGGCGTTGTCTCTGCCCTCAACCCAACGGCGACCGTGCAAATAATGGAGTCGGGCAGCTTTATGAATCTCGGCACAGCTATCTCACTCGTCGGCGAGGCGCGAGCCGCTCAAGAAGTCGCGCGGATTAAAGTAGAACCCAAGAATGGCGAGAAAACTGATCTCAAGATTCAATTCGGCACGCTGCAAGTGATCCCTCTGCCCGCCGATCAAGAAGCGAAAGTCAACATTCAACCCTACAGCGGATTCGATGCCGGATTCGGCGCGGGGACTTCTAAAACGATCACTGTCAAAGGTGGCGCCGTCGGCCTGATTATTGACGCCCGAGGCCGCCCCATCGTCTTCCCCAAACAACCCGCCAAGCGATACGAAGCGGTGAAGAAGTGGTGTACGGTGTTGGGAGAATATGAGAGCTAGAAGTTGGAAGTTGGGTGGTTAGGTGGTTGGGTGGTTTGAAATTTTGAAGTTTGAAGTTTGTAATTTGAAGTTGGAACAATTCTTGCAATGATAATTCCCGGAACAACTCACGCACTTCCCTTAGCCACCGTCCGCCGCGAGCGCATGTTGCCCACTGCGGGCTACGTCGTCGTGGATGAAGGAGTGCGTGTGGAAGCCACGTCAGTTGTCGCCAAAACAACGGCGACGGGCAAACACTTCATCTACGATCTGCCGCGCCGTTTTGGCGTGAAGCCGGAAGAGGTGAATCAATATATCAAAGTGAAACCCAACACCGAAGTGGAAAAAGGCAAAGTGTTGGCGTTGAAGGCCGGTATGTTTGGCAGCAACAAAGTGACGGCGCCCGCGCGCGGTAAAGTGGTGACGGTCGAGGGCGGGCGATTGTTGTTTGAGTCTATCGGTCACACCTTTGAATTGCGCGCTGGATTCGGCGGGCAAGTGGTCAGTGTGATTCCGGAATTAGGCGTTACGATTGAAGCGACGGCGTCACTGGTGCAGGGTGTGTGGGGATCGGGCAAAGAGGAATTTGGTTTATTGAAAATGATCTCCGATGATCGCGGCGGGCTGATCGATCTATCTTTATTGGATGCAAGTTGCTCTGGCTCGATCCTCATTGGCGGGCTGGCGGATGACGCCGTGCTGAGGGCGGCGCAGAAGGCGCAGGTGAAAGGTCTGGTCGTCGGCGGCATCCCTTCGGCCTCGATCCCTGCCGCGCGCGCCATGTCCTATCCGATAGTTGTGACCGAAGGATTTGGCAAACGCCCGATGGCTGAACCACTGTGGACTTTGCTGGTAAGTCAGAACGGACGCGAGGCATTTCTTGACGCGCGCGCGGCAGATCGTTGGTCTGGGCATCGCCCGGAATTAATTATTCCATTGCCAACGCCCTACACGCCGCCGCCGCAACCGTCCGAAGGTCAAAAGTTGGATGTGGGTCGCAAAGTGCGCGTGTTGCGCGTTCCATATCCCGGAGTCGTTGGTGTGATCCGTTCCATCCCAGATCGTCCGTATACATTTCTTAGTGGCATTCAAGGGATGGGCGCGTATCTCGAAGCAGAGGGTGGGACGATTTTTGTGCCACTGGAAAATTTAGAAGTGTTAGAGTGATTGCGGACCGACAAGACCCTAAGGGTTTTATAAACCCTTAGGGTCTGATACAAACCCTTCGGGTCTGGTCTGCGCTTGTGGCGCGATTTTAAATACGATATAGAATACGCGCTTAATTATTGTGAGGAGAAACACGCTATGACTGATCCTACTGAAGAAGAATTCACTGACGACGAAGAAGTTCTAGATGAAGAAGAAGAGGCGACTGCTTCCGAAGGTTCGTCCAACCGGACGTTTATCTTTGTGGCGATTGGCTTGGGCGCGCTGTTCTTGTGCGGCGTGGTGGCGGTTGTAGGCTACTTGTTGGTCTTCGCGCCTACTCAATCTACTGCGCGCCAGACTCAAGTGGCGGCGATTGCGGCGACGAATGCCCAAGTGGCGATTGATGCTCAGAACACGGCGAACCCGCCGACGGCGACCTCCGTGCCAACAGAAACGCCAACCCTGCCGCCACTGCTTCCTCTTGTTGCGACCAACACTCCGGTGTTAGGCGTTACTGGATTGCCAACGCTTGCGCCAGCGACGATCACACCCGGACCGAGTCCGACTCCTAGCCGCACGCCCACACGAATCGGCGGCGCGGCTTTGGCGACAGGCACGGCAGGCACTCCGGGCATCGGCGGTGGCGGTGTGGATACTCGCACCCCGACTCGCATTGTGAGTCTTAGCACGGCGACTCCAACCGGCACGCGACCCACTTTAGCGCCCGGTACTGGCACATCGGCATCCGGCATTGGCGGTGGTGCGGTTGACTTGACCCAGACCCGTACGCCGACCCCAACCGGCTTGCCCGAAACGGGCTTTGCCGAAGATGTCGGCATCCCGACGATGATCATTGCCGCAGTCTTGCTGATCGGCTTGGTGATCATCGCGCGGCAGTTGCGAACACGAAGCGCATGATGTTTTCGTAGAAGACGTTGCATTGCAACGTCTCTACAAAATCAAAAAACACCGAGTTAAATAAGAACCCCGCTTTCTTTGAAGAAAGCGGGGTTCTTGTTTAATAAATCGCCTTACGCAGCTAAGATCGTTTATGTGCATTACATATTTTGCAGGTACAGCCGCTCGGTTTCGTAAAATGTCGCACACCAACAACCACGCCATCTTTGCGATCTGCGCGCTCAAACAGCAAATCAAAAAGTTCGTCCTCCCCATTTTCGAGATAACGACGTAACGCATAACCGCATAAATCAGCGATCTGCACCATGCTCGTCAGTTGGCTGTCTACAAACAAGGGAGTCTCAATGATGCTTTTTATCGTTGTCCAGAAAGTTCCCTGTTGATGAAAGTTTTTCATCAGAGCAGTATGCTTTTTGGCAACCGTTTCATTGTTGTCGTGGATCAGTAAACCATAAGACGGGGAAGGAGTATTGCGGCTGGTGTTTTGTAAGTATTGCTCAAACCGTGAGATCACTTGCTCAAAGGCTTGCTCATCAATTGAGCGCATCGTCCGTGCCGAAACAAAATGAACTTTATCAATGCACTCAGCGAAGAGCCTGGCGAATCCCCATTTTGAAACACATCGCGCGAGTTCTTTGACTAACGTTTGTCGTTCGTTGTAACCCAAATGAATATAGCTGGCGGTCTCACGATAATTCTTGCGAGTCTGTTTGTATAATTTTGGGTTTTTTGTTCGCTGCAGCCTCAACAGTTCGACGTGACGTAAGCTCTCTACTTGCATTCGACGTTGTTTGTAGTCCAACGCCTCAAAATTTGGAATGCGAGATTGTTCAAAGTAAGGTCTTTGCATCCAAGCGACATGGATTTCCGAATTATCCAAAGCGTATTTCTTTTTGATGATTTCGATTTCTGTATCGCAACTTTTTCAATGCCAGATCGGAATCGAAATACCGGCAAGGATAAAGTGAGACGTGTTACCAGGAATATCGGGTGTTCCTGATTCGTCAATGTAGCAGAGATGCATCGTGAGTCTTTCGCCTCGTTAAAAAAAACGCGACTGGGTTTAGGGCTGAAAGCCCCAAGAAGAGACGCTTAGCGACTCATCCCAGACGCACTTTGATTATATGCAACATACTCGCCATGTCAAATAGTAATTCCCAATAACGCGCAGGCAAAGCGCTTTCGTTTATGCCATCGCAGATGTCTCTCTTCGATTCAACACATACTGATACGTCAGCACAACCGCAAACATCAACAAACCGATCACATCCAAGTTCGTCGCGGGATAAGTTAACATCAATCCGGCGATCACTAACACGATTCGTTCGACCCAACCTGTCTTTCGTAATAACCACCCGCCGACGCCCGTCGTCAACGCCGTGATGCCTGCCATTGCCGTGATCGTGGCGAAGAGGATATTGATCCAATCACCTTGCAGCAGCAAGCCTCTGCCTTCGGGCGCAAGGGTGAACATGAACGGCACGATGAATGCCGGCAAGGTGTACTTCCAAGCCATCATCATCGTCTTGTAAGGGTTGCCGCCGGTGATCGCCGCCGCCGCGAATGGCGACAGCCCAACCGGTGGTGACACTTCGGAGAGAAGCGCGTAATAGAAGATGAACATGTGCGCCGCAAAATCCGGCACGCCTAATTTAATTAATGCCGGAGCCGCCATGACTGCGGCGATGATATACGAGGCCGTGATGGGCAGCGCCAATCCCAAAACCCATACGGCAAGCGCCGTGAACACTAAGCCCAAAAACAGATTCGATCCTGCCAGGTCAACGATGATGCCCGAAAGTTTGAGGCCGAATCCGGTCAGCGTGAACACGCCGATGATAATGCCGGCACCGGCGCAGGTGATCGCCACCGAGAGAATTTGCTTTGCGCCCGTCTCTAACGCGCGGAATAATTTCGACGGCGTGAGTCGAGTCTCCGTCCGCACAAAACTTAAGGCAAACGCCACCACGCTCGCCCAGAATACGGAGAGAATGGCGGTGAAACCAAACATCATGAAGATGACGATGGTGAAGAGCGAGGTGAGATGATAGCCATACTTCAACAGCAACTCTTTCATCGGCGGCGTTTCGATCTTCACTTCGCGGATGCCGAACTTGCGCGCGTCGAGTTCGATCA
>CAKKQG010000454.1 GCA_919901875.1 Anaerolineales bacterium | reverse complement strand
AATGCCTAATCCCGCTACAAATATTCCCATCCCGCCTTTTAAATTTTTATTTTCAGTTATGGTAAGGGCAATATCAAACTCAACCACTTGAGGTTCTGGGAGTGTTTCTTTGTTGATCTGCAAATCCCCACCTGCATAGTGAGTTATGGCAGGGTTCACATATGCCCCTTTTACTTTTGCGTACTCTTGCGAAGTTACTACCCCGTCAATAATTTGTTTGACGGTTTCTTCAATAAATTGTTTTAAATCGATCATCGTTGCCTACCTCCAAACGAATTAAGGATTGATGCAGCAGAATAAGAGAAAATCAAAATCACATTTCTCTTCTGGCGGATATTATACGGGAAGCAGGTGAGGAGGCAAATGAGGAAAAGACCCGAAGGGTTTTGCCAAAATTATTTATTGATCTCACGTAATCAAAACCCTTCGGGTCTAGGTGTCAACATAATCCGCTCAATCTGTTCCAAAAATCCGTTGACAGCACCTTGATGCGACTCGCATAATCTCCAATCTCCAATCTCTTATTCCTTCCCCTTCCAATCTCGATGCGCCACGTACGCCGGAATAGGTTGCGATTTGGTTTCCCGTTCTATCATCCTCTCCGCCAGCCATTGAAACCACTCCATCGCCGTGTCGCGCTGGATGTGCGCGCGCCACTCTTTGACGTAGCGCTCCAATTTTTGCCACGATTGAATGATCGGTCCGCTAAAAGCGTCGTCCACCAATTCCAGATCGATCTCGTGGCGATACACCAGAATCCCTAACCGCTCCCACGTCCCCATCACCATGTAGATCGCCAAAAACTGATCGTGCGGCAAATTGTCCACGTCATTCTTTCCGGCGTTCTCCGGCAATTCGAGAATGTGCAAAAACCCTTTGACGAAGTCGGCGGTTTGAAACGAGTTCAGCATCACAATCGCGCTCTCGCGTTTCCTCATTGCCTGATACTGGCGGATATTCTGAATCCCAAAGGCAATGCCGATGATCATGATCGCCGTTGAGACGAGTTGAAGCGTCAGGGGGAGGTTGAAGTTGAGTTCCATCTGTAAAATTTGATTAGCAGGTGATTCAGTGATCACGCAAGTTGATGATCTTTGTCATGCTGATCTTCTGATCGAGTCGTGACAACATTATATTACATCGGGGATGCCGCCTCTGCTACCTCAACCGTCTCCTCCTCGCGCGCTTCTTCACCTCACCACCCATCGTGAATAACATCACTAAGTTGACAATAAGGCTTTTAGTGCTACACTCATCATGTTTCACTTATTAGACGGTAATAAAAAAAATGACATATATATCGCCAGCAAGGAGAGAGTGATGTCAACTCTGATCAAAGAGCGAACTGACTTCGCCGACGTGTTATACGAAAAGAAAAATTGGGTAGCGCGGATCACGATCAACCGTCCGCAGAATTACAACGCCTACAGCACCGAAGCCTTAGTGGAATTGGCGGCTGCCTTTCGTCAAGCGGCATTTGACGATGAGGTAGCCGTTATTGTTTATACGGGGTCGGGTGATCGCGCCTTCTGCACCGGCGGCGACGTGAAAGAGTACGAAGCCAAATACACAAGGACTCCACATGACTATTGGAAGTATATGGGTCTGTTTAGCGCTTACATCGAAAGTATTTTAAATTCCGGCAAGCCGGTCATCGCCCGACTCAATGGCATGGCGGTTGGCGGCGGCAACGAGAGTCATCTCGCCTGCGATCTTTCGGTGATCGCCGAACACGCTTATGTGGGGCAGGTGGGAACGGGAGTCGGCAGTGTAGCGGCTGGCGGCGGCACTCAGTGGTTGCCGATCTTCGTCGGTGATCGCCGCGCGCGTTGGATGATGATGCTCAATAAAAAGATTCCGGCGTATCAAGCGTTAGACTGGGGATTGGTGAACGAGGTCGCGCCTTCAGTGAAGAAAGATGGACAGTTCATCACCCGCGCCACACCCGAAGAAATTAGCAAGGCGCAAAAGGGCGCGGACGGTTACGCCATTGATCTTTCTAAACTCGACGAAATGGTTAACGTGTTGTGCGAAGAACTGATAGACAAATTTTTTGAATGCACGCGCTATACCAAACAACAAACGAACTTCTGGAAAGATTTTGCCTGGCATCAAACGATAGGACACGCCCGCGATTGGTTGGCGATCCATTACACATCGGCAGAACCATTGGAAGGGATGAATGCATTTGTAGAAAAACGCAAAGCGGATTATCGCGGGTTGCGCGAAAAATCGGCGCAGGGCAAAGCGGCAGAATTTCCGTGGGGGGCATATAAACGCTCGTGTTCAAAGTGCGGCGCAAAATACATGCCGAATGAATTTGAATTTTGTGGCAAGTGCGGCGCGGCGTTGAATGGGAAAGGTTAACGTCCATGTCTAATGTTCAGGTGCTTGATAGCAAACCGTATCACTCATTAGATGAAACGCTCTATATGTGCCGCGAGTTGTTGGAAGACATAGATTTCCCAACGGTGAAGAAATGGCGCGAGGCGGGCGGAAAAGTGCTGGGGCATTTCCAAGTCTACTTCCCGGAAGAGATCGCCCATGCGGCGGGCATGTTGCCGGTGAAGATGCGTGGCGCGCAATTAGAAACACGATTGGCAGAAGCGCGATTTGGATCCTATCTGTGTTCGATCCTCAAGACTTCGCTTGAACTCGCATTAAGTGAACGGGTGAAGATGGATATGTTTGTGACTCATCCCATTTGTGATGCCGCGCGAAATTTGGGCGCGGTGTTTGGTCGCAACTTCAAATATCCATGCCAGATTCTTTATCTTCCGCAAAACGCTAACTCGGCTTTCTCGGCAACATATTTACGCGGCGAGTATGACCGCCAGAGGCGCGAAATCGAAACCATTGCCGGGCGCAAAGTGACCGATGACGATCTGCGTAACTCGATCCAAGTGTTTAATGAGAATCGCCGTTTGATTCGTAAACTCTACGCGATTAAACGCGAGACACCGTGGCTTCTGTCCACCGACGAAGCCTATATCTTGATGTCCGTCGGCGGCATGATCCCGCGCGAAGAACATAACGAAATGCTGCAAGCGGTGATTCCGTTGATCGAAGCGAGAACGGCGAAGGCGCAAGACCGCATCCGCGTGGTGTTCGAGGGCGGCTTTTGTGAACAGCCGCCGCTCGATCTGTTGCGGACGATCTCGCAATTCTGTTACGTGGTGGATGACGATCTCATGATCGGCTTGCGTTGGATTCTCGAAGATGTCTCCACGGAGGGCGATCCTCTTTTCAATCTTGCCGATGCTTATATCGAAAAATCTTCTTATAGCCCGGTGCAGCACGATAACCGAAAACCGAAGGAAGAGATGTTGTTAAAACGTATCGAAGGCGCGCGGGCGAGCGCGGCGATTGTAACGGCGGCAAAGATGTGCGAACCGGGTTTGGAAGAGCAGGTGGCTTACGCCAAAGCATTGGATACAGCAGGCATTCCCTACTTCATAAGTGAGTTTGAAGAGAGTATGACCAGTTTCGATCAGATGCAGATCCAACTGGAAACGTTTGTTGAGAATTTGATGTTTGCGTAATTGGCGAATGGCAGATGGCAGATAGCGAATGGCAGATGATAGACTCGGCAGTTGCTATAAGCGATACGCCATAAGCAATATGCCATACGCGATACGCCATAAGCGATTAGCAAGGAGTGAATGATGAGTGATGTAAAGAGTGAGATCGTTGGGCGTGGCGCCAAAGAAGGCGCGGATATGTTTCGTACGTGGTTCAATCGGTTGACCGAAGCTCCCGAGCGCAATGAAAAGGCGGCGTACGTGATGGTAATGGGAAGCATGGCAGAAGTGCTGCGGGTCTTTGATTTTCATACGGTGTTCCCTGAAATCAATTCGCTGCAAACTGCCGTGCGCCGCGTGGCGCACGAATATCTGAACGTCGCCGAAGATTACGGCTACTCACCCGACATCTGCGGTTATGTCAAAGCAGATTTTGCGATGCAGCTGCAAGGCGGCAAACACCCGATGGGAAAGATTCCGCCACCGGCACTCGCCGTTTACACCAATGCCTGCAACACTTACATCAAGTGGGCAGAAATCTGGGAGCGCATGTATCACATCCCGATCTTCACGCTCGATGTCCCCGGCACGCGCGCCGCAGGCGGGCAAACGTGGAGCGGCAATGTGGATTTTGAAAACGACAAGAAATATGTCGCGGCGCAAATTGCCGAGCTCATAAAGTTGTGCGAAGAAGTGTCCGGTAAAAAATTCGATATTGATCGTTTGCGCGAGACGATGGGTTACGCCAACGACATGACCCGCGCTTGGAAGCGCGTGCTGGAATTAAATAAAAGCCAACCTTCGGTGTTCAATGCACTGACAGATGGCACGGTGTATCTGGGAATGGCAAACGGTTTTCGCGGCACGAAAGAAGGCGCGGATTATTTCAATCGTGTCGTCGAAGAGATGGAATACAAAGCGGCGAATCATATCGGCACGGTCAACGATGAAAAATATCGCCTCATCTTCGTCGGCGTGCCGTGTTACCCCATCTTCCGCCGCTTCAACGAAATGTTCACCGAGCATGGCGGTGCGTTTATCAGTTCCACATATCTCTGGTTCGCTTCGGGCGGGACGAACTTGGGTTTTGAATACAACCTCAACAATCCGCTCGACAGTTTAGCCGAAGGCGTGTTGATCAGCGTGCGCGAGGCGATGGACGCCATGTTCTATCAAGATCGAGTGATCATGGACATGATCGAACCTTACAACGTGGATGGCGTGGTCTATCACCCGATCAAATCGTGCCGAACAACCTCAACCGGTATGGCGGACAACCGCCGCGTCATCTTGGAAAAAACCGATGTCGG
>CAKKQG010000453.1 GCA_919901875.1 Anaerolineales bacterium | reverse complement strand
GGCGCGGCGGGCTTCATGGCGGCGATCACGGCGGCGGAAGCGAATCCGCGCGCGAATGTTTTGATTCTGGAAAAGAGTCATCAACTATTATCAAAGGTTCGCATCTCTGGCGGTGGTCGGTGCAATGTGACTCATGCCTGTTTCGATCCAGCCGTGTTGATTCAAAACTACCCGCGTGGGGCAAAGGAATTGCGTGGTGCGTTTACGCGCTTTCAACCGCGTGACACAGTGGAATGGTTTAAACGGCGCGGCGTTAAATTAAAAACAGAACCCGATGGGCGCATGTTTCCGCTGACGGATGACTCGGAAACGATTGTGGAGTGCCTGATCGATTCGGCGAAGAGGGTGGGGGTGAAGGTGCAAACCCTAAGGGTCTTAGAGACCCTTAGGGTTTTAGGAGACTCTTTGGGTTTTGAGCTGCGACTGAAGAATGGCGAGACATTGCATTGTGATCGTTTACTTTTAGCTTCGGGCAGCAACAAACAAGGTTACGAGTTCGCTCAACAACTCGGGCATACGATTGAAGAACCCGTTCCCTCACTTTTTACTTTTCAAATTAAAGATCAAAGGATTAAAGATTTGAGCGGCATTTCTGTGCCAGAGGCAGAGTTGACGATTGGCAACTTGAGTCAGCGTGGGGCGTTGTTGATCACGCATTGGGGTTTGAGCGGGCCCGCCGCGCTTAAACTTTCGGCGTGGGCGGCGAGGGAGTTGCATGATTGCAATTACAAAACGGAGTTGAGGGTGAATTGGTTGGCGAATTTAAAAGAGGATGAGATTCGGGATCGGTTGCTGGAGATCAAAAATTCGTCGCCGCGCCAGATCATCGCCGCGCACGCTCAGCTTTCGCTGCCGAGCCGCTTGTGGGAAAGGTTGGTGGCTGCCGCAGGTGTGGCGGATTCACTCCGTTGGGCGGAGCTTTCCAAAAAAGATTTAAATGCGTTGCTCGCTCAACTGCATCGCGGTTCGTTTCAAATTATTGGCAAAGGAGTCTTCAAGGAAGAGTTTGTAACGTGCGGCGGCGTGCGTTTGAGCGAGGTGAATTTTAAAACGATGGAGAGCAAACTGTGTCGCGGATTATTTTTGGCGGGCGAGATTTTGGATGTGGATGGCGTGACGGGCGGATTTAATTTTCAGAGCGCGTGGACGACGGGGTGGATAGCCGGGCGAAGTATGAAGGAAGAATTATGAAGGAGGAATTATGAAGGAAGAATTATGAAGGAAGAATTATGAATTATGAAGGGCGCGTAACACTTCATCCTTCATCCTTCATCCTTCATCCTTCGTCCTTCATCCTTCATCCTTCATAATTCATAATTTGCGATGATCACTATCTCTTGGTTTCCTCCTCTCCTCATTTTCGTCCTCGTTGTCGTCATCATCGTTTTCATCTCCAAGATGGGACCGATGTTAGTGGGCGCGCAGTATGTGCCAACGCCGATGAATACGGCGCGGCGGATGTTGAAGTTGGCAGACGTTCAACACGGCGAGACGGTTTACGATTTGGGTTCGGGCGATGGGCGTTTGTTGATGATCGCTGTGCAAGAGTTTGGGGCGAAAGCTTTTGGAGTCGAGATCGATCCGTTTCGTTATGCGCTGACCCGTTTGAAAATTAAATGGGCGGGGTTGGATGAAATGGTGACAGTGAAGCGCGGAAATTTATTTGACGTTGATCTGCGCGATGCCGACGTGGTGATGATTTATTTGTTGCCCAAAGCCAACGCCAAACTCGCGCCGAAGTTATTGCGCGAACTCAAGCCGACGGCGCGCGTCGTGTGCCATGCCTTCCCGATCCCGAATTGGAAAATGGCAAAGGTGGATGATGAGTTGATGCTGTATCGAAGAAATGAACAATGAACAATAGACGTATCTTCTCAAAATGTAGGGGCGCACCCTTGCGGTCGCCCCCGTTGGGCAACCGCAAGGGTTGCCCTCCCCCAGGTTATTGAGAAGATACGTAGCGGCTCAATGTGCGTAAATCCAGTGTAAGACGTTTTCAGGTTTATAATGCTTCGTATATGTCAGGAGGCACACCATGAAACAATTCGTCCCCTTTTTTCTCGCGCTAAGTCTGTTGGCGATGATCACTGTGCCAGCCTTTGCCGAGGAGACTCAACAAACGTGCAGCGCTGAATACACTGTTCAACGCGGTGACACGCTCTACTCAATCGGCGTGAAGTATGGCGTGGATTGGCGAAACATTTTTTATGCCAATGGGATCACCAATGTGTTGAAGTTGCCGGTCGGCAAAGTGTTGTGCATCCCTGCGGCAACCGCCACTGCACCTGTGGCGACATCCACGCCAACCGCTACAACAACGGTGACGGCGACACCGTCGGCGAAGATTCCGATCATCATCATCACCAGCGTCGTGCCGGACGATTTGGTTACGATCAACGCCACCAACTTTCCGCCGAACCGGGACTTTAACGTTTTGATGGGACCCATCGGCACGCGCGGCGAAAGCGGCACCTTTGTGACGACAGTCAACAGCGGCACGGGCGCGTTCACCGCCACCTACACCATCCCCGATTCACTTAAGAACGCGAAGCAAGTGGCGATACGTTTGGAGGGTGAATTCGGCTACCATAGCTACAACTGGTTTTATAACAAATAAAAAAGACCTCGCGGAAATTAAAACTCCGCGAGGCCTTCACTTACATCGTTGCCACAGTGGCTCGCCCCCTTACTTTACCTGCCGCACATTGTCCAATATCGTTCCATCCACCCATTCCACCACGCCGATCACTTGATCAGACGTGCGCGCTGGTGCGGGTGCGCCGCCGCAAATTTCTTCTGCTTCCTCTTTTAATTCTTGGATCGATCTCAAAGGTAAGCTCGATCCACTTAATGACTCGATCAGATCGCCTCTGCCCGGATTGATAGCGACTCCGCGCTCGGTGACGATCACGTCAATCAGCTCGCCCACCCCGCATAACGTCGTCACCCGATCTCGAATCACGGGGACACGGTCACGGAACAATGGCGCGGCGAGGATGGTGCAAGGCGAGAACAACGCATCCTGCCACCCGCCGATGCCGTGCAGCATATAACCATCCGAGTGGCTCACCACATTGGCGTTGAAGTCTACGTCAATCTCTGTTGCGCCCAACACCACACAATCAAGGATTGAGGCAAAGTTGCCTTTGCCATGATAGTTATAACTGGTGAACGGGCTGGTGGCGATGTGCCGAGGGTTATCGCGCAGTGACCGCACCCCATCCAGATCAAAGCTCTGCCCATCAAGGATGTAATCGGTTAACCCCTCTTCCAACATCTGCACTAAATATTTTGTGCTGCCGCCGCGAATGAATCGCGCTTTGGTTTTAGACTCGCGCATCATCTCACTGAGATAAATGGTGAAAGCCAGACTCGTGCCGCCCGCGCCCGCTTGAAACGAAAAGCCATCCTTCATAATCCCGCTTTCGCGGACGAAGCGTGCCGCATACTCGGCGATCAATAATTTATCGGGCGAGCGCGTGATCTGCGTGGTGCCGCTGACGATCTTTGACGGATCGCCGATTTGATTCAGCACCACCACTTGATCGACGTTATTGCCATTGATGTCCCAAGGCGCGCACGGGAATGGAATAAGATGATCGGTCACGGCGATAACGTGATCGGCGTATTGCGAATCGGCGAGAGCGAAACCTAAGGGACCACACGCCGTAGGACCCAACGTGCCAGAGCAATTACCAAACGCATCGGCGGCGGGCGCGGCGATGATGGCAATATCAATATGCACATCGCCATCTTGAATAGCGCGATAACGTCCGCCATGCGAGCGCAACACGGCGAGCCCATTCATATTGCCTTGTGAGGCATAACGACCCAACGCGCCGTTCAAACTTCCTTCAATGCGCTTGAGCAAGCCACTCTTGAAATATTCAATGAAGGGTTCGTGACAGGGGAACGCGGCAGAAGGATACCAAACGAGATCGCGCACGCCGAGTTCTTTTGCGGCAACGAAGACCTGATGCATGGTGCGATCCCCATCACGAAAATGGTGATGAGAGGAGATCGTCATGCCGTCGCGTAAGCCTGCCCACTTCAACGCTTCGATAAGCGAAGGCACAACCTTGTTGCCATTACTGGGATACTGGGCGACAGATCGAATCGCGGGCGCAGCTTTATTCTTTTGCGGGATATAGCTGCCCACACCTTTAAATGGAATCGCCTCACGCCCATTAACTTGAGTGGGAACAGCACGACCGGCGGAGTTTGTCGTCAGGTCACTCATAGAATCTGCGCCAGTCTCAAAACTTTTCTCGCTCGCTCGACAATCGGCGCATCTACCATTTTGCCATCTACGCTGATCGCGCCAATACCTTTCGCCTGCGCTTCATCAAACGCCGTCACGATGCGTTTAGCTTTTTCAACGTCTTCCGGTTTAGGAGCGAACATCTCATGGGCAATCTTCACTTGTCGCGGATGCAGGCAACCGATGCCCTCAAACCCCAAAGCTTTCGAGTCTTCAACAAAAGTTCGCAAACCTGTTTCATCCTCCATATCGCTAAACACGGAAGCTAAGGGTTGTATGCCGGCGGCGCGCGCCGCATTGACGATCATGCTGCGCGCCCAAAAACTTTCCTTACCTTCCTTTGTTCGCTGTGCGCCGATGTCGGTCGCATAGTCTTCCAATCCAATAGAAAGGGCAACGACTCGCGGTGATGCGGTGGCGATGGCGTAAGCGTTCAACACACCTTTAGCCGATTCGATGATAGGGATCAACTTTAGACCTTCGAGGTTTCCAAAACCTCGAAGGTCTTGCTCTATCACGATCACCTCTTCCGCCGACTCCACTTTTGGAATCAAGATCGTTTGCACGCCGTGTTCGGCGATGAAGCGCACATCTTCTAAACCCTGCGGCAAGGAATTGACACGCACCATTTTTTCGGCGGCGAAGAAATTAACAGCGCGCAACGCATTACGCGCCAAGAGGCGCGCCGAATCTTTTTCACTGGGCGGCACGGAATCTTCCAGATCGAGAATCACCGCATCCGGTTGATGCAATCCAGCGTTGATAAAAAACTTGGGCGTATTGCCAGGCAGGTAAAGGCGGGTGCGGCGCAAACGGTTGGGTGACAACGGGTGTTGCGCTTTAGGATTAAGTGGCGGCAACACCTGCGTGGGGTTCGCCGGGCGCAAACGTTTCACTGCCGATTCGATCCGCGCCATGATCACGTAAGGCAGCGCGCCGCTGTCGTCAATCGTTAACGAAAGATCATCGGACTTAAGATCGCGCAAAGTCGCTTGAGCAAGTTGGCGAATCGAATCACCATACATGACCTCAACCCGACTGGTGAGTTGAATCGTGGGCGAAGAAGATTCTTCAACCTCCACCCAACAATCCGAGCGCACTTCTGCGCCGCGTTGACCGGCAGAACTTCTCATCGGTGCGATTCTAAAAATTTAACGACTTCGTCGGCAGTGGGCAGCG
>CAKKQG010000452.1 GCA_919901875.1 Anaerolineales bacterium | reverse complement strand
GAACTCGCCCTCATCTCCGGCTCTGTCACCCAGCCGCAGATCGAAAGCATCGCCACGTTTCATTCGCCGTTTGCGTTGGTAGCAGGCAAGAATCATCCGCGTGCTACTCAGCGCTTCACGTTAAGCGATTTAGCCCGCGAACAATTTTTAATTTCGTATTGGGGAGCGACGAGTCAAAATTTTTTGGAGCGCGTGAAAGAATCTGCCGATGGTCAAACAGGTTTATGGTTAGAGTTGAGTCCGGTGGAGTTGGTGAAAGGGATGTTGATCGCCGGAAGCGGAGTCAGCTTAGTGCCGCAGATTGCTGTGCGGCGTGAACTGGCTAGCGGCGACCTGATCACGCTTGCGCTCGCCGATTCGACTCTGCGGCTGCCGTTGTGGGAAATCAACTTGATACGGCGCGCACACCGCCAACCGAACCCCGCCGCCGATGCCTTGACCGAAACGTTGATCAAGGTGTTGCCGACTCTAACAGCAAATCGCTTATAGCCGATGGCGTATCGCTCTCTGCGATAAAAACAAAGCCCCGTCCAAAAAGACGGGGCTTTGTTTTTATTTGTGGCTGTTCAGCGTCATTGCGAGGAGCGTTCTTTGCGACGAAGCAATCTCATAACGTGACCGAGATTGCTTCGCGAAGTGCACTCGCAATGACGAATTGGCTGTGCGGTTAATCTTATTTTCGTTCTGCCACTGACACAAACGTCTGATCAGTCGGACCGACATACTGCGCCGCCGGTCGGATGAGCGCGTCGTCAATATATTGCTCGACCACATGCGCCGTCCATCCGGCAATGCGTGAGACAGCGAAGACGCACGTATCCAAATCGGTAGGGATGCCAAGATAGTAGAGCAACGGCGCGGAGAAAAAATCTACGTTGGGATACAACTCGCGATGGCGCAACACCGCTTTTTCAACACCGAGTGCCATATCTACATAGTTGTGTTTTTTGCCTTCGGCTTCTTCCATCTTGCGCGCTTGTTCCAGCAAGTGTTTGGCGCGTGGGTCGCCGGATTTGTAAATTCGATGACCGATGCCCATAATTTTTTGTTTGGTGGCGAAGGCGTTGTCCACATACCCATCCACTTTATCAAGCGCGCCAATTTTAAGAAGGGTGTTCATTGTCGCTTCGGCGGCGCCACCGTGTAGGTTGCCTTTGAGGGCGCCGAGCGCAGCGG
>CAKKQG010000451.1 GCA_919901875.1 Anaerolineales bacterium | reverse complement strand
AAGTGCGCTCGCAATGACGGACTCTGAGCAGTTATCAGTAATCAGTGTAACAACTTTAGAACAGCTTCGTTGATCACGCTGGCGAGGGGCCAGGGCCACACCCCGAGCAAAAGCATCAAGGCCATCAACGGCACCACCGTGGCGATCTCGCGCACGTTCATCTCCATGCCGTGACCAGCCCATTTTGGATTCTTAGGTCCATGCAAGACAGCGCGGATCGCTTTGAGAATATACAAACCGGTGAAGAGCACACCGATCATGCTGATCGCCGTGACCAAGGTGAAGACGGGCCAGGCACCTCGCACCGTCATGAACTCGGAGACGAAGCCGTTGAGTCCGGGCAAGCCGAGTGAAGACATCGAACAGAAGATCACGATGCCGCCATAGATCGGCGCATACTGCCAGATGCCGCCGCCGATCTCGTTGAGGTCGCGCGTGTGCGTGCGCTCGTAGACCACGCCGACGAGGAAGAACATCGCCGCCGACGAGAGACCGTGATTAAACATTTGCAGAACCGCGCCCGTCGTGGCAATCGCCGCGCTCTCACGCAGCGCTTCATCGGTGGATCCGGCGACCCACGCGGCGACGGCGATACCGAGAACGACGAAGCCCATGTGGTTGACAGATGAGTAAGCGACGAGTCGTTTGAAATCTGTTTGCCCAAACGCGGCGAACGCGCCCAACACAATGGCGATCATCGCCAACACCGCTAACATCGGCGCAAACAATTTTGCCTGCTCGGGAAAGAGCGGCAACACGAGTCGCAAAAAGCCAAACGCACCCAGCTTCAACAACACACCGGCAAGGATCATCGAGCCGGCAGTCGGCGCTTCGGTGTGCGCGTCAGGCAGCCAGGTGTGGAAGGGCCACATCGGCACTTTGATGGCAAAAGCCAAAGTGAAAGCGAAGAAGGCAATCGTCTTGATCGTTTCAATCGGCATGAAGGTCAACACTTCTTTATTGAACGTGGGCCAGACCTTCACCAACTTAACGATATCGAATGTTCCGGTGGTGAGACCGATCAACTGGATGGAGAGTAACAACCCCAGCGATCCCGCCATCGTATACACAAAAAACTTGAACGACGCCGCGCGGCGATCTTTTCCGCCCCACTGATTGATGAGGAAATACATCGGCACAAGACCGATCTCCCAAAAGAGGAAGAACAGCAAGAGATCGAGCGAAGCGAACACGCCGAACATTCCGGTCTCAAGCAAGAGGAACAACATCATGTAAGGCTTGAGGCGATCTTCAACGCTGAACGAAGCGAGTATCGCCACAGGCGTGAGAATGCCCGTGAGCAAGATCATCGGCACGCTTAAGCCATCCACACCGACGTGATACGCCGCGCCGATGGGCGCATACCACACCAGGGTTTCTTCAAAGCGCATCCCGTGAGCGTTCTGGGCGTAGGCGAACCACAACACAATCGAGAAACCAGCCGGAACTAAACTGGCAAGGAACGCTGTCCAGCGCACTGCGTTCTTTTGATCGCTTGGAATCAAACCCACGATGATCAGGCCGATCACCGGGGTAAAAAGTGTTAGCGAAACAATCCGAGAAAGAATAAACTCCATGTCACTGCTCCCGCATCATCGCAACAGTCCGATGAATCGTAAATAATAAACGCCGCCAAAGGCAAGCACGACCAACATAGCTACCAACAAATAATTTTGCACGCGCCCGGTTTGAATCACGCGGAAGGTGCGACCCATCCATTGAATGGGCGCCGCCAACCCCCAATCGGGCGGATCGTTGATCGTATATTTCTCCGTCACCTTGAAAACGTGACCCACAAAGTAAGCGAAGCGAGCGATCAACGTCAACGCGCCATCAATGATCGTGCGATCCATGATCTGATAGACCAAGACCGAAGCGATCCATCGCGCCGGTCTGCCGAAGATGAACTC
>CAKKQG010000450.1 GCA_919901875.1 Anaerolineales bacterium | reverse complement strand
TTGCTAATGATTATACAAGACAAGAAGAATAACGGCGCGCTAAAAATGCTGTCAACGGATTATCGGAGCAGATTGAACGGATTCTGCCGTCACAATCCGCTCCAGCCGTTCAAAAAATCCGCTGACAGTGCCGTTATAAAATCTCTAATCTCCAATCTCTATTTTATCCTCGCAAACCACGACGCCATAATCACCTCCGCCGGTTTGGAGCGCGGCGAGTAATACTTGTCGCGGATGGCGACCGGGACGTAGTAGCCGTAACCATAGAAGCCGTTGATCCACGCGCGTGAGTTGATGGCGTTAAGCAATGCTTCGTAAGCCATTGCCTGTTCGTTGAGATCGAGTGGATACAAACCGCTGTCGGGTTTATCGGGGGCGGCGTTGATGAAAGGTTGGCACGATCCCGCCGCCGCGCCGAGGCAGTAGGTTGCCGCGCCATCGGTGGAGGTGTAGATGGCTGTGATGATGATCGGTTTCTTGAATTGAGTCGAAAGTGGTTTGATGTGGGTGTCCATTAAAGACTCGGCGTTCTTTTTTAATTCGTCGGCTGTGGCAGTGGGCAAGTTGGAGAGCGCGGCAGAAAAGCGCACGTCAATCACGTCGAGTTGATCGGTGAAGGCCGGGGGTGAGGCGGTTAACGCTGGAGTCTTTCCGTTGAATTCCACAGCAAAGGCTAACGCCGCGTTGAAGTGTTCTTTGCGAATCGCGTTGATCAGCCCGCGCCAACGATCATCGGCATCTTGCGGCGCGCCCGTCCCGCCTTTGAATGTGCGAGTGAGAGATGAGTCGGCGATGGTGATCATGTCGGCGCCGGTGAAGGCGGCGACATCGGCGTAGTAGGCGATGAAGCGGGCATACTCGCGATGAAAATTATTCCACCACTCGGCGTCCTTCTTGCCCGATTCAAAAAACGCATTGAGATCATTTTTGGCAGGGCGCACTTGCGGATAGAGCGCCACTTTGAGTCCACGCTCACGCGCCGCGCGGATTGCCGCGATGAGGTCGGATCGAATCGGCGCGCGCGAGTCGGGTGCGATGATCGGCGGGTTGATGCTGGGCGCGTCCCAGATAATCGGGATACGAATCCAGTCCGCGCTTAAATCTTTGATCTGATCAAACGCAGACGACAGGGCGGGCTGTTCGGGCGTGGTGTAAGGCGCGAGTTCAACACCGGCTTGAAACGCGGCGCGCGGCGTAATCGTCGGCAGGCTGGTGTTCACCGGCGAGGGTGCGCCCAGCCACTGCCATTTCGTGATCGTATTTTGCAAAACTTGTGGAAGCAGAGTCGGCGTGAAGCGATACGACACCGTTTGCGAATCGCCGGCGGTGTCGCATTGATAGTTGCGGCAGAAGCGATACTCGGCTTGACCATTGAAGTCTACCGGGTTGAACAGCGTGTAGTTCCAGGCGTTGTGACTCGCGCGCCACATCATTACCGGTTCGAACCACACGCCGCCGATCTTAAATTGCATCGTCACCGTATCGGCGCTGGGAGTTGAGTCGGGGACGCTGAGCGAAAAATTAACCGGAGCGTCTATGGATCGTTTCCAAGTGATCACTTGATCTTGGATGATCACGTCGTCGGGTCCCAAAACGATCTGCCGCGCCACGGGTTCGCCGCTTGCGCCCAGTTCGGCGTTGATGTGCGGTCCGCCCAGCGTGAACTTGTAACGCAGATCGAGTCCTTCATAAAGACTCAGTGTCGCCGCCCAGCGTCCGTCGGGCAATGGGGCGAGCGAGATCATGCGCTGCACGGCGATTGTGCTGCCCACCGGATTGCTGTTAAACGTATCGCCCATCTGTAAGATATTTGCGGCGAGTTTAAGCGGCGCGCCTTTCGCCGTGTCAATCGGCAGGGCGACGATGAAAGAAACTTTAACTGCGCGCGCGGCGTTCACTGAAAAATTTAACTGAGTGATGCCGTCTTTGGGCGCGGTGGCATTTTTCGTTTGGGCGCGGAATGATCCATCGGGGGCGAACACGGTGACAGGCGTTGGCGCATTTGCCAACACGTTGTTGAAAATGTATTCGCCGTCGAAGCCGGTCGTGGTTTGTTGACCGCTTGCCAGAACGATCAATCCGGCGATGCCCTGATTCGACGAAGCGTCTTTGATGATCCCACTGAGGCGCCCTTTATCGCCGATGAATGGCGTATCTCCCCAACCGTTGATCGTGTCTTCGAGAGTGGAACTGCCGCCGATCAAGGTGATGCGGTCACCCGCTAACGAACCGTTTGCCAACACTTCGTTGACTGCCTGCCCGCCGCTGATTCGTTGAAAGCGATAACGAATGAGCGAGCCAACGGCGGCATTGAAGGTCGTCGTCCAGACGTTGTTGCCGCTGTTGGTGAGGATGTAAGTTTTGTTGGCAAGTCCGCCCACTCGATCGGGGATGTTCATCACGATGGATGATCCCGATGGCGTGTTTGCCGGAGCGCGAATCTTAACCTGCAGCACGGCGCCCGGCTGCGGAGTCGGAGTGGGGTAGGGTGTGTTCGTCGGCAGCGCAGTGGGTTGCGGCAGCACCACCGGGGCAAACGCCCGTATCACGTCACACGCGGCGAGAGCAAAAATCAGAATCAAAATTGATAAACGAGAAAGCGTTTTCATAAATGAACAATGAGACAATGAACAATGAACAATGGGCTATAAGCCATTTGCTATCCGCCATCTGCTATCTACTATCCGCGATTATACTTCTCACAAGAAAAACAGGTTACTGATCAGCGTCATTGCGAGAAGCGTTCTTTGCGACGAAGCAATCTCATCGCGCGACTGAGATTGCTTTCCGCTCCGCGAAGTGCGCTCGCAATGACGAATCGGCTGAACAGTTGCAAAACAGGTTACAATTTAGTTAGATGAGCGACACCATCATCGCCTTTCTCGGTTTCAGTATCCCTGCCACCAGCATCGTCATTGCCGTGGCGATGTTCCTTTTGATTCTATGGCAATCGCCGCGCCAGCGCGAGAATCAATTGATGGCGTTGTATCTGCTCACGGTTATCGTCTGGGCTCTCGGCAACTTAATGTCGCGCGTCTCGCCCCTCGTCGGGATAGACATCATGCCGTTCTTCTATCTCAACTTTTTGGGCGCGGGACTGAACAGCATGATGTTGTTTCTCTTCGTCTCTCATTATGCGCGGATGTGGGATCGGCGTTGGGTGCAAGTGATGGCGGTGATCGTCCTGCCGATCTTTTTGATTTACACTTTTTTCCTCTATCAAGGCAAGATCGTTGGCGAGCCGATGGTGACGCCGACAGCCTACGAATATAAGATGGAACTATTGGGGCTGGGTTTCTTCGTCGTCGGCTACATTTATTATCTGACTTCGGTGGGTTGTTTGTGGGTTGCCCGGCACGGGCGCGCGGGCAAACTGTTGGTCGGCGCAGTGATTTTGATGATAGGTGTTTTCACGACGGTGTTTACGCCAGCGCTTCGCCCTTACGCCTTAGCCAGCTTAACTACCGCCATCTCCAGCGTCCTCTTCGCCAATGCTATTTTGCGCGACAACTTGTTTAACCCTCTGGCTGAAGCGAATGAACGTTTACGCAAGAGCGAAGCCGGACTTACGGCATTGATTGAGAACACCAACGACTCGATCTGGTCTGTGGACTCTCACTATCGCTTGCTCACCTTTAACACGCCATTCAAAAATTTGTTTGAGCGCGTCTATGGCGTTAGATTGGCGCAAGGGACGGACATGCTCGCCGCACTGCCCGGTGATTTGCAACCGATATGGAAGATATTGTGTGACCGCGCTTTGAAAGGTGAGCGTTTTACGGTTGAACAGCATTACGATTTTCCTGATCAGCCGACGGATGTTGAAGTGTCCTTCAATCCGATCCTCTCCGGTGATGGCGTGACAGGGGTGTCGCTCTTTGCGCGCGATAGTACGGCGCGCAAACTCTACGAATCAGAATTGAAAGATGCCAAGGCTTCGGCCGAGGGCGCCAACAAAGCCAAGAGCGAATTTTTGGCGAGCATGAGTCACGAAATCCGCACGCCGATGAATGCCGTGATTGGTCTGACCGGACTGTTGCTGGACACGCCGCTCAACGCCGAACAGCGCGACTTTGTTGAAACGGTTCGCAACAGCGGCGACGCCTTATTAACGATCATCAATGATATTTTGGATTTCTCCAAGATCGAATCGGGTAAACTCGATTTGGAGAATCAACCATTTGATATGCACGAGTGCATCGAGTCGGCGGTTGATCTTTTGGCGACGAAAGCGGCGGAGAAGAAACTGGAACTCGCCGTCTCTATTGACTACGACGTGCCGCTGGCGGTCAAAGGTGACGTGACTCGTCTGCGGCAGATTTTGATTAACTTGTTGAACAACGCGGTTAAGTTTACCGATCACGGAGAGGTAGTGTTGGAAGTTAGAAGTCAGAGGTCAGAAGTCGGAAGTGGTGACTCCGACCTCCGACCTCTAACATCTATTCTCCAGTTCTCGGTTCGTGACACCGGCATCGGCATTTCGCCCGAGCAGCGTGATCGTTTGTTCAAATCTTTTTCGCAAATTGACGCTTCGACGACTCGCAAGTATGGCGGCAGCGGACTCGGTTTAGCGATCAGCAAACGGCTGGTTGAGATGATGGGCGGCAAAATGTGGGCGGAGAGTGAAGGGTTGGGTAGAGGGTCAACGTTCCACTTCACGATCCGCGCCGGGACCGCGCCCGCAGTGGCGGCGGCTGGTATGGCGATGATGCCTTCGCCGCTGAAAGAGAAGCGGGTGTTGATCGTGGATGACAACGCTACGAATCGCATGATCTTGATCAAGCAGATCGGATCGTGGGGGATGAATCCGCAAGCAGTGAGTTCAGGTCAAGAAGCATTGGCGATTATTGATCGGGGCGAGTTGTTTGATTTGGCGTTACTCGATATGCAAATGCCGGAGATGGATGGCATGATGCTGGCGAGTGCGATCCGTGAGCGGCGCGATGCCAAGCAATTGCCGATGGTGATGTTGACTTCGATGGGGGCGCGCGAAGATGGGATGAGTGAATTGTTCGCCGCGTTTTTGACCAAGCCGGTGAAAGCCTCACAGCTTTACAACGTGCTGGTAGAAGTGCTGGCGGCGAGCCCCAAGAAAAAAGTGACCGGACCTTTGCAGTTGCCTGAGACGCAGTTCGATGCGACTCTCGGTGAGCGTTGCCCACTGCGCGTGCTGCTGGCAGAAGATAATTTGGTGAATCAAAAATTGGCGTTGAGGATGTTGGAGCGTTTTGGCTATCGCGCCGATATGGTGGCGAACGGTCTGGAAGTTTTGCAGGCGTTGGATCGTCAAGAGTATGATTTGATTCTGATGGACGTGCAGATGCCGGAGATGGACGGGCTGGAGGCGACGCGGCAGATTCGGAGCCAGTATGCGGCACACAAACAGCCGCGCATTGTGGCGATGACGGCGAATGCCATGCAGGGGGATCGCGAGGAATGTTTGGCGGCAGGGATGAACGATTACATCAGCAAGCCAATTAAGGTGGCAGAGTTGATGAAGGCGTTGGAGCGATCCGCAAAGAAGGACAGGTAGCAAGCCGCCAATCTTTTCACCCAAACAGAGTAGGAATGCCTTGCTCTTTGCTGAGCCGAAAGATTTTTTCATAGCGTTCCGATTCATTGCAATTCTTCCAATGATCAAGCAACGTCTTTTCCATTTCAGGCTCAAAAGCAAAAGCAATTCCTGTAGTCATCGTCAACTCCGCTAATTCAATAGGTCTAAAAAAGAGAATATAACTTTCTACGGCAGATTGGCTTAAGTTGATATCTGTTAAAACAACAGTGCGCGCGGGATTGTCGAGTCCTTGCAATTTCAACTGACACTGTTGGGGCAAGAGATGTTTGATTACGAATAACCCCGTAACCGCCTTTCTCATTGCTTCGAGCAATTCGCGTTCAATGCGATTGACGCCTTTGTTGTTTTCGTAATAGCGTTGAATTATATTTTTGCTGTCCTCTTGGTGGATTTCATAGAGCCCATACTCCATTAATATTGCCAATTCATCTTCGCTGTCCAGTATTAAACTCTTATTCTTGCCGAGACCCAATGTTTGGGTGGCACTATCAAATATTGCTGTGGTCATATAAGCATTAAGGATCTTGTGATTTAATTTTGTGCTTACTGTGCGATAACGTCTATAACGTTCTAGGAGAGGGCTTTGATAACTTTTAGACATAGCGGTCCTTTTTTGGTTGTGCCTACGACTTGCCACATTTGCTCTTGGCTACAAAATCCTTTGCCCAAATAACGACGCGGCAAGCTCTACGCCCAACTGCGCCGTGCGGTTGTGTTCATCCAGAATCGGATTCACTTCCACGATGTCGAGCGACGAGATTTTATTGCTGTCGTGCAAAATTTCCATGAGCAGATGCGCTTCGCGATAGGTGAGTCCGCCCGGCACCGGTGTGCCGACTCCGGGTGCTTCGTTGGGGTTCATCACATCCATGTCGAGGCTGATGTGAATGTTCTTGACATGAACCAAACGACTCAATGCCTGATGTGTCGCCGCCGCCATCCCCATCTCGTCAATGTCGCGCATGGTGATCACCAAAATTCCCGAATCGAGCAAAGCGACTCGTTCTTCCGAATCTAAATTGCGCACGCCGATCAATACTGCTTCGGATGAGCGCAGCTTTGCGCCTACCGCGCCGATGTCGGTTAATTCTTTCGCGCCGCGACCCAACAACGCGGCGAGTGCCATGCCATGCACATTGCCCGAAGGAGTGGTCTGGGGTGTGTTGAAATCGCCGTGGGCGTCCACCCAGATTACGCCGACGCGATATTCGTTGGGGTGATTGGCAGTCATCGCTGACACCGTGCCAATGCTGATCGAGTGATCACCGCCCAAGAAGATCGCCGTCTCATTTTTTTCGTAACACAACTTTGCTTTTTCATAGACATCGCAACACACACCGGCGATGCTTTGCAAATGCCGCGCGCGACTCGAGTCGGGCGATTCGTTTTCGGGCAGAGGCACGATCAAGTTGCCGTTGTCAATAACGGTGTGACCCAAGTCGCGCAAACGCGAATCGAGCCCGGCATAACGCAGTGCGCTCGGTCCCATATCTACGCCGCGCCGCCGTTGACCTAAATCCATGGGAACGCCGAAGATGCGGAAGGTTTGCATGTGTGAAGTAATGAGTGATCAGTTATCAGTGATCAGTTTTACTGATCACTGATAACTGATCACTAACAACCCGCAATTACTTTCCCATCCTCAACCCACGCCCTCGCCATGCGCGGGGTGTTGAAGGCGAATCCGGTGCGACCTTCTTTGTCAATCAAGATGACTCCGCCTGTGCCGCTCACTCGATCTTTCAAGCGTTTGATCACCGCCTCTGCCGCCGCTTGCGCGGTGTGACCCGATTCCATTAAGTCGCACGCGCTTTTGCTGATGACGATCTTCATCAACGATTCGCCGTGACCTGTTGCCGATGATCCACCGGCGTGATTATCGCAATACGCGCCGCTACCGATCAAGGGGCTGTCGCCGACTCGCCCTGGAAGTTTGTTCGACGTTCCACCGGTGGAGGTGGCTGAAGCGATGTGTCCGTTACTATCGCGGGCGACGGCGCCCACTGTGCCGTGTGAGTCCATTTTAAATTTCTTGGCGAGTGATTCGATCCAGCGCTGTCGCTCACGTTCTACGATCAACTCTTCATTAGCGCACAACGGCATCCCTTGAGTCAAGGCAAACGCTTCCGCGCCTTCGCTGATGATCATGTTGTGCGGACTCTTTTCCATGACGAGTCGCGCCAGCGAAATGGGATTGCGGATGTGTTTGATGTTCGCCACCGATCCCATGTTGAGCGTCGCGCCATCCATGATGATGGCGTCCATCTCCACTTCGCCTGATGAAGTGAGATGCGATCCGCGTCCGGCGTCGTACACCGGATCATCTTCAAGGATGCGGACAACCGCTTCCACGACATCCAACGCGCTTTTACCTTTTTGCAAAAGTTCCCAACCGTGTTGCGCGGCGAGGCGGCAGCCGTTGATGTAGTCGTTAACTTCGTGGTCGGGGATTTCTCCCGCGCCACCGTGAATGATGAGTGATGGAGTCATGTTAGTCCTATAGTCAAATGGTCAAGTAGTCTGGATTATACTTTGACTACTCGACTACTCGACAAGGTGACTACTCGACTATGCTCATTGAATCACAACTCAACATAAACGATGAACAATTTAAACGCAACGCGGCGCATAATAAAAAATTGGTGGACGAGCTGCGTGAGCGATTAACTTTGGTGGGGCAGGGTGGCGGCGAAAAGTATTTGAGGCGGCATCACGAGCAGGGAAAACTGTTTGTGCGCGAGCGCATTGATAAATTGCTCGATCAAGGTTCGCCGTTCTTGGAGTTGAATCCGTTAGCGGCGTGGGAGATGTATCACAACGAAGCACCCAGCGCGGGCGTGGTGACGGGCATCGGGCGAATCAGCGGGCGCGAGTGTTTGATCATCGCCAACGATGCGACGGTGAAGGGCGGATCGTATCTGCCGTTGACGGTGAAGAAACATTTGCGGGCGCAAGAAGTGGCGCTGGAGAATCATCTGCCGTGCATCTACCTTGTAGATTCGGGCGGCGCGTTCTTGCCGATGCAAGCCGATGTGTTTCCGGACCGCGATCACTTCGGCAGAATTTTTTATAACCAAGCGCGCATGAGCGCGTTAAACATTCCGCAGATCGCTTCGGTGATGGGCAGCTGCACGGCGGGTGGGGCTTACGTTCCGGCGATGAGTGATGAGACGGTGATCGTTAAAGGCACGGGGACAATTTTTCTCGGCGGTCCGCCACTTGTAAAGGCGGCGACAGGTGAGGAAGTTTCCGCAGAAGATTTGGGCGGCGCGTTTGTTCACACCCATAAATCCGGCGTAGCCGATCATTTTGCCGAAGATGATGATCACGCGATTGAGATCGTGCGGGAGATCGTGGCGACGCTCAATACACGCAAGACATATTCCGTATCGCGTAATGCGTCGAGAGAAACTTTGTATCC
>CAKKQG010000449.1 GCA_919901875.1 Anaerolineales bacterium | reverse complement strand
GACTGACTGACTGACTGACTATGCTGTTCATGGGTCATAATGCCTTCCTCACAAAGAGAGATTAAGAAGACATTAAGTCATCCCGAAGGTACATGTCAATAGACATTTGTCGTGTTTTTAACCCTCCAACTTCGACACCACTCTTACAATCACCGTCAACACTCCGCCCAACGGAATGCCTAGCCCCAAGGTTGGGATCAACATCAACCACGCGCTGTTCTGCGGGCGCACGTCCAGATCAATCGTGCCGCTTGGATGCACCGTGCAGAGATAACTGATCGAACTCGCCCGCTCTAACGGAATCGTCAAGGTCGAGCCGGAAGGAATCCAAAAGGGACCGACGCGATGATCCGCTTGGTCTTCGTTGCGAAACACCAACGTGTCGCCCGCCACAAAAACTGCCTTCGCTGGAATCGTCGGCAGCACTTCGCCACTGGCAATGCGCTGCGACGCGCCCGATGGAATCACATACTCAATCCGCATCGGGTTGCGAATCACGCCGCCCGCCAGCATATACCACGACACTAAACTGAACGCGCCCAACACGATGGGCGGGATTAAGAATAGGATGAGCCAGCGAAAATTATTTTTCACGTTCACTTCACCAAAGTTCTCAAATCATCCAACACATCGCGCCAAGGCACAGAGGTGTAAACCATTTTCAACCGCCCCTCTGTATCTAACAAATAGATCGAACTCGTATGATTCACCGACGACGTATGACCGCTCGACGACGCCAAGATCGCTTCGACATGCACGCCGTAACCGCGATACGTTTGCGTCAACGCCTCCTTGCTCCCGGTCAAACCCACAAACGATGGATCGAAAGCGTTCATGTACTCCTTCAAACGCGCTGTTGTGTCGCGCTCGGGGTCAGCCGTGATCATGATGAAGCGCACACGATTCGCCGCGCCGCCCAACTCGCCACGAATCTTTTTAAAATCAGCGAGCGTGGTCGGGCATACGTCGGGGCAATTGGTGTAACCGAAAAACATCATCACCCACTGCCCGCGATAATCGCTCAACTTCGCCGCCGCGCCATTCTGATCCATCAACGCAAATTCCACTGCCGCGCGTGGCGGATCGATCTGCGTGCCATGCAGCGCGCGCGGCTGGCAGGCTGTCGTCAACAACATCAACACGATCAACAAACGCTTCATCGTCAAATCACTCCTTGCGCCGCGCGAAGCGGCAGCGCAGAATAATGCTGCACGTAACGCCAATAACCCGCGCTCAAAAAAATCGCCAGCGTGAACCACGTAATGGCATAACCAATGTGCGGACCATCGTCAAGCCCCTTATCCAACGCGCGGCGATAGGGCTTCGTCGTCCAACTTGGCTCGGGCGATTGCTCGATGTAGATCGGCATGAGGCGGCGC
>CAKKQG010000448.1 GCA_919901875.1 Anaerolineales bacterium | reverse complement strand
TAGTGAGATTCGAGGCGGGTGCGTATTTAGATCGATCTAGTGTGACCAAATTTTGACGGGTGAAGACGAGCGTGACAGGTGCGCGGTTGTGATTGATCGCAAAACGCCACGCTTCAACTGCTTCATTGGCATCAGCGGGGCGGATGGTGATCATGTGCGGGATGACGCGCATAGCCGCCAGATGCTCAATCGGTTGATGCGTGGGACCATCTTCGCCCACGCCGATGCTGTCGTGCGTGAAAACAAAAATAGACGGAACTTCGGAGAGCGCGGCGAGACGCATCGCGCCTCTCATGTAATCGGTGAACGGGAAAAAGGTTGCGCTGTAAGGACGCACGCCGCCGTGCAGTGCCATGCCATTGACGATTGCCCCCATGCCATGTTCGCGCACACCAAAATGAAAGTTGCGCCCTTCGTAACCCCACGCGCCGCCGACAGCCCCTTGCGTTCCTTCCGCTGAAGTGAGCGGCGATTGAAAATCGCCATAGCCTTTGAGCCAGGTGAATGTTGAAGGATTTAAATCGGCGGAGCCACCGATGAGTTCTGGCACGGTCTTGGCAATCGCTTGCATCACCGCTTCGGATGCTTTGCGAGTCGCCATCCCTTTTGGATCGGCGGGGAATGCCGGCAAGGCGGCGTCCCACGCGGTTGGCAGGTCGCCTTTCATCCGACGCTCAAACTCCGAAGCGAGATCGGGATATTTTTTCTTGTATGAGTCGAATCGCTTCTGCCAATCCGCTTGCTGTTTTTTTCCCGTGTCAATCGCTTTGCGGAATTTTTTCAGCGCGTCATCGGGAATAAAAAATGAGGCGTCGGGATTCCAACCCAGATTTTTCTTTGCCGCTTTTAGTTCCTCATCGCCGAGCGGCGAGCCATGCACTTCGTAGGTGTTCTGTTTGTGCGGTGCGCCGTAGCCGATGATAGTGCGAACCAAAATGATCGAAGGTTGATCGGTCACGCTCTGTGCGGTCTTGATCGCTCCCTCAATCGCTTCAACATTGTTGCCGTCACTCACGCGCAGCACATTCCAACCGTAAGCGGCGAAACGCAAACCCACATCTTCAGTGAAGGAGAGCGACGTGCTGCCCGCCAACGAAATATGATTGTCGTCGTAGAGGGCAATGAGCTTGCCCAATCGCAAATGACCGGCGAGCGCGCAGGCTTCGTGCGTGATGCCCTCCATAAGATCGCCATCGGTGGTGATGACGTAAGTGTAATGATCAACGATGTCGTGATCGGGCTTGTTGAAGATCGCTGCCAGATGCGCTTCGGCGATAGCGAAGCCGACTCCGTTAGCGAGTCCTTGACCGAGCGGACCCGTTGTCACTTCAACGCCGGCAGTTAAATGAACTTCGGGATGTCCCGGTGTTTTGCTTCCGTATTGTCGAAACTGTTTGAGATCATCAAGCGAGAGATCGTAACCAGTGAGATGCAGGAGCGAATACAGCAGCATCGAGCCGTGCCCACCGGAAAGAACAAAACGATCACGATCTGCCCAATGCGGATCGGACGGGTTGTGTTTAAGAAAACGAGTCCATAGGGTATATGCCATCGGTGCCGCGCCCATTGGCAAACCGGGATGCCCCGAATTCGCTTTTTGGATCGCGTCGGCGGCGAGAAAACGAATTGTGTTGACGCTTAGTTGATCAAGTTCGGTTTGAGTCATCAGCGCATAGGAAAAAATGGAAACGAAGGAAACGGGGGAAACGCTTTCCTTTATTTCCCCCATTTCCTTTTTATTTTATTTCGCCCGTGTAAATCTTAATCATGCTATCGAGCAATTGCAGCGCATCGGCTCGCGGGCGTTG
>CAKKQG010000447.1:4155-9899 GCA_919901875.1 Anaerolineales bacterium | reverse complement strand
CCATTACTAATTACTAATTACTTCTTACGCCCCATTCAACATCTCCTCATCTCCCGCCTCTACGCCCGCGCCGAAGAAGATACGTTCCCCGTGCGCTACAAGGTCAACACGCCGAGTCGGCTGCACCGCGTGTGTGAACGAGTCGGCTTCACGCTCGAATTAAGTTTCATCGCCGATCCGACTTACACCGCGTTCAATGATCCGTTATTCAAATTGTCGGTTGCGTTAGAGAAATTGATTCCTCAAGCGTGGAAGATACATTTAGTTGGGGTGGCGGTTAAAGGTGGCGGATAAATCCGCACCAACAAAACGCGAAACCCGCCTGCGCGGGTTTCGATATTACGAAAATAATTTTGACCGTCAATGAAGTCTGCGTAGGCAGACTTCGCTTTATGTTGCCGCGATTTCAATCGCCGCGATTAAGCAGTTGCCTTCTGCATCTCTACCGGAATTCCCGCCCCGCCTTTGCGGAATTCGATCTGTTCTTCTTTCATATCTACCAGCACCGTGTCGCCGCTGACGAAATCGCCGCGCAGCATTTGAACCGAGAGCGGGCTCTCGATATATTTTTGCAACGCGCGGCGCAACGGACGCGCGCCAAACATCTTGTCGTAACCTTGCTTCGCTAACCACTTACGCGCCGCATCAGTCAACTCAATCGAGACATTGTTCTCCTTCAATCGCTCGCGCAATTCTTTCAGTTGCAAATCCACAATGCGCTCCACGTCTTCCAACTTCAACGGCGAGAAGATGATGATGTCGTCAATGCGATTCAAAAATTCGGGACGGAAGGTTGCCTTCAACGATTTTTCAATCTTCTCTTGATTCTCCTTGTCCTCGCCCTCGCCTTCGCGATGCAAGAAGCCGAGTGAACCGGATCGCTGCACAAACTCCGTGCCGAGATTGCTGGTCATGATCAACACCGTGTTGCGGAAATCCACCACGCGCCCCTGTCCATCGGTCATACGCCCATCATCCAAAATTTGCAACAACGAGTTCCACACTTCGGGATGTGCTTTCTCAATTTCATCAAACAACACCACGCGATACGGTCGGCGGCGCACGGCTTCGGTCAGTTGACCGCCCTCGTCGTAACCCACGTATCCGGGCGGGGCACCAAACAAGCGCGACACCGAGTGTTGTTCACGATACTCGCTCATGTCCACCCGCACCAGCGCATCTTCATCATCAAACATAAACTCGGCGAGCGCTTTTGCCAATTCTGTTTTGCCCACGCCGGACGAACCTAAAAAGATAAATGAACCGATCGGGCGCTTCGGCGATTTCAAACCGGATCGCGCGCGGCGAATCGCATCTGCTAAAGCGTGGATGGCGTCGTCTTGCCCGATGATGCGCTCGTGCAAACGTTCTTCCATCTGCAAAAGTTTCGCCGACTCCGTTTCCAACATTTGGTTCAAGGGGATGCCCGTCCACTGCGAGATGACGGCGGCGATATCTTTTTCATCCACCTTCTCGTCGAGATGTTGTTCCGCTTCCCACGTATCACGCTTCTTGCCGAACTCTTGCTCTTTGCGGAGTCGCTCTACTTTTATTTCTGCCGCGCGTTGATAATCGCGCGAAGCTGATGAGGCATCTTCTTCCGTTTGCAAGCGATCAATTTCTGTTTTCAGTTCCTTGATCTCCGGCGGAAGAGAATACAACGCTACGCGCAGCGCCGCCGCCGCTTCGTCCATCAAGTCAATCGCTTTATCAGGCAGAGATCGATCCGTGACATAACGTTGCGAAAGTTTCGCCGCCGCTTCCAGCGCGCCATCAGTAATAGAAACTTTATGATGCGCTTCGTAACGATCACGCAAACCCTTCAACATCAAAATCGTATCTTCCACGCTCGGCTCTTCGACGAACACCGTCGAGAAGCGGCGTTCAAGCGCGGCATCCTTCTCAATGTGTTTGCGATATTCATCCAACGTGGTCGCGCCGATACATTGCAGTTCGCCGCGCGCCAACGCCGGCTTGAGCATGTTGCTGGCATCCATCGCGCCCTGCGCCGCGCCCGCGCCCACCACCGTGTGCAGTTCATCAATAAATAAGATGATGTCGCCCTGCGCTTTTTGAATCTCCTCGACTGCCGCTTTCAACCGTTCCTCGAACTCGCCTCTAAAACGACTCCCGGCGATCATCGCGCCTAGATCGAGTGAGATCACTTTCTTGCCCAACAAAATCTCGGGGACATCGCCGCTAGCTATCTTTTGCGCCAACCCTTCGGCGACCGCCGTCTTGCCCACACCCGCCTCACCGATCAACACCGGATTATTTTTCGTGCGGCGTGAGAGAATTTGGATCACGCGCAAGATCACTGCATCGCGTCCGATGACCGGGTCGAGCTTGCCTTCCTTCGCCGCCGCCGTTAAATCACGACTATATTTTTCAAGCGTGCGATAACGAGTCTCGGCTTGGGGATCAGTCACGCGCTGCCCGCCGCGAACATCTTTCACCGATTCGTATACGCGCTCTTTAGTGATACCCGCTTCACTTAAAATACGCGCAACCGCCGTGTTGCGTTCTGACAACACCGCAAGAAAAATATGCTCGGTTGAAATGTATTCGTCCTTGAGCCGGTTCGCTTCCTCGTTGGCAAGATCGATAATGCGCTTCACGCGCGGCGTGATGAACACCTGCCCCGTGCCGCCGCCATAAATGGCGACCTTCGGGCTGGCGCGCAGCACATCGTCGAGTCGGCGTTTGATGATCTCAATATCCACCGACATCTTGTCCAGAATTTGCGGGATCACACCTTCGGGCTGTTCGAGCAGCGCCAACAAGATGTGTTCCGTATCCACTTGGTTGTGCCCGTATCGCTGAAGAATTTCGTAAGCGCGCGAGGCAGCATCCTGCGCCCGCTCGGTGAAACGATCAAATCGCATCATAATTTTTTATCCTAACACTTTCCTTTTCACTGTCACTTCAAACAAAACGTAATCGTCATCGTCGTTTACGTCCCAATCGTATTTCTTTTTAAACTGCTCCACAACTTTCGCCGTTGGCCTCACGACTATCGCATTACCTTCGATCACGTAAGGATTCATTCCATCTTCAAGTGAGATAGCAATCGCCGGGTTGTGTTGCAAGTTTCGCGCCTTCACGCTGTTGGGGTCGGTGGCGAAATACCATTTCTCATCCACCACCACAAACCAGATCGGCACCAAATGCGGCGTGCCATTGGGGCGCACCGTTGCCATCCACATAGTCGGCGCGTTCGCGGTGCGCTCGTCACTCATCTGCAAAGATTATATACCTCGACCGCAAGAAAACAAACGACGAAGGTTTCCCTTCGCCGTCATTCTCCCTTGAAAGTATTAGAGTTTCATCAGCGCGTATCTACCCAAATGGTCAGAGCGATTTCGTCATATACAGCCCCTCGATCTCGAATCCACGTTTGCGATAATACGGACGCGTGCCGATAGCGGAGATCACGGCGATCTTTTTGAATCCTGCTGACGCCGCCAACTCCTGCGCCGCCTCGATCAACTTGAGGCCGATCCCAACGTGCTGCGCCTCACCTTCACTCTCATCACCCAACCCCAGCGAGGGCCCATACACATGCACTTCACGGATCATCGCGGCATTTTCAATTTCGGGCAGACCCAACGTTACTCCCCTCTCCAGATGACGCTCTTGTTCTTTGTCATCAGGAGAGTGGTTGGGGGTGAGGTCTGGGAGCGAGAGTCTTAGAAACCCCGCCACCTTATCATTGCGCGTCACAAACGAAATAAAATTCTCCATCCCGAATCGCGTCTCATACTGCATCGCGTCGAGTCGCAGTTCAGCCGCGTTCACGCTTGAGCCGCGCACTTCACGACAGCGCAAACACTCACACTTCAACCCGCGCTTGTGCATTTCACGATCCGCATCCTGCCGCATGTTAGAACGTTTGCTGCCCGCCACAATGTTCGGCGCGGGGATGTCGCGGATGACGCGGTTGATGCGGCAATAGCGTGGAGTCCGCGCCATTGAGTTGGCGATCAGATCAATTAATTCATCATCGCTATACGGATGATATTCGCCGCGCTGCCAATACTCATATAACTCGGCATTCGCCAACAACGAACACGGATAAATTTTTAGCTCGTCGGGGCGAAGGGCAACGTCGCTCCACAACTTAAGATAATCTTCGTGATCCGATTCGGGAGTTGCGCCCAAAAGATTCGGCATCCAGTGGAGAACGATCTTAAAGCCCGCCGCCTTGAGCATGGTCACCGCTTGGCGCGTTTGCTCCACCGTGTGACCGCGTTTGTTGAGGTCGAGAATGTGATCATCCAGACTCTGCGCGCCCATTTGCACTTTGGTCACACCGAGTCGGCGCAACCAACGAATCTCGTCGGGGTTGATGTGATCGGGTCGCGTTTCAATCACCAGTCCCACGTTGCGATGATCGGATGTCTCATTCCATTGTTGCGCTTCTTCGAGTGAATCTGAATCGCGCTCGTTCATCGCATCCAGACAACGTTGAATGAACCACTCTTGATAATCGCGTTTATACGATGACCAGGTGCCGCCGAGAATCAGCAGTTCAACTTTTTTCGCGCTATGTCCCAAATCTTCAAAAGCTTTGATGCGCGCAAAAGTTTGGTTATACGGATCGAAAGCGTGCATCTCGGCGCGCATTGCGCCCGGCTCATCGTGCAAATAGCTCTTCGGCATTCGCACATCGGTTGGGCAGAAAATACATTTGCCGGGGCAAGGGTAAGGTTTGGTTAAAACGGTGACGGGCGCAACACCAGAGATCGTCCGCGTCGGCTTCATCTGCAAGCGGCGCAGAGTCTCGCGTTCAAACGTCAAAACATTTTCGTCGCACAAGCGTTTATACGCCGCGACGAGTTCGCTCTTGCTATACGCGCCTTTGCCGTCTTTAGGTGCGTCGCGCAAGACCGAAAAGATATTTTCGGTCGTCACCTCTTCGTCAGAGAGGGATCGAATCGCCGTAATGATCTTCATAACTTGATCATCACGCTGCGCTAAATCTGCTATAGGAACGAATGCCATGACGATATAATACCATCATAATGAATTTGATCTTCCTCAACCGTGAGTTCTACAACGCCTTCGCCGAAGATTTTTCCGAATCGCGCGAGACGATCAACGAAGGGATTAAACGATCACTCGCCTCACTCGATCTCTCTCGCCTGATTGATGTGGGCTGCGGCGACGGGCGCGTGAGCCGACTCATCCCCTCAACCTCTTTCTACGTGGGCGCAGACTTTAGCGAAAAGTTGATCGGGCGTGCGGCGGCGCACGGCTCATTTCTTTTAGCTGATCTCGCCAACCCCCTACCCTTCGCGCCGCAATCATTTTCCGCCGTTGTCTGCTACGCCGCCCTGCATCATCTCCCTGATCGTTTGTCGCCACTGCGATCAATGGCAAAACTTTTACAACCGGATGGGCACATGGCGATCTCGGTCTGGCAGTTCGCACACTTGGAACGGTTTAGAAAAAAGATCGTAGAAGATTTGGGGAATGGTGATTATCTATTGAGTTGGGAACGCGGGGGTCACGGCGTGCGCTACGTGCATCAAGTGACGGAAGATGAAATAAAAAGACTCGCGGCTGAGGCGAGTCTTTCGATTGAAGAAATGTTTTACGCAGATGGGAAAACGGATGATTTGTCTTTATATGTGATTTTCAAACGTATGTAAGGGCAGGGCTCGCCCCTGCCCAAAGGCAACCGTAGGACTCGCCCCTGCCCAAAGGCAACCGTAGGACTCGCCCCTGCCCAAAGGCAACCG
>CAKKQG010000447.1:0-4055 GCA_919901875.1 Anaerolineales bacterium | reverse complement strand
CCGGGTGCGCCCAGAGTCGGCGCGAGAGTCGGCAGTGGATCGTTGTTGTTTATATTGCAGGCGAGGATCGGCAATATAAAAAGAAACAAAAGAAGAAGTCGGTTCATTTCGTGTCATCCCTAACGGCGTTATGGTTTGGGCGTGGCGCTGCGGTTGTCTCTGTATTTTTTCAGTTGTTCGCGCACAGTCTTTTGAAAGTCAACCGTTGCTTTGACCAACGTTTGACGAGCGTCGCGCACGCTCTTGCCGACGGCGAGGATCGTTTGGCGGGCTTGCTCACGATCGGTGACGTTGCCGTTGTTGTCGAAACCGGCGTGCGCGTCGAGCGTGGCTTTCGCCGAGTCGTGAGAGGTTTGCGCCGCGGCAATTTGCATCTTGAAGGCAGCCAAAGCAGATTCGACTTCAGCAGTGTTCAGCCCTTTGGCTTTGACTTCATCAATCCACTCTTGTGTTTTATTTGCCGCCTGATTGGCTTTGTCAATAATTTGCTGAAGCGACTTCAACATATTTTGCGCGCGGTCATACATGTCTTTGTTGAACTCGGCAAGTTTTGCGCCCGCCGTGGCGCGCGGACCGCCGGGCGAGGGCGTGCCTTGTTGAGCATAGACGGTTGGGGCAGATGCCCCAAAGACGCCCATCAACGAAATGGCGATGGCAATAACAAGGCTCGCTAAAATTTTGGAGAGGGTTGAGATGTTCATGATTGTGACTCCTTTGCTACAAATACCGTAGCATCAAAGCGTTATTGGCGCATCGTGAATTTGTAAAATGACGGTAATTTATTTGGTCGCTTCAAACTTCTTCAAGGATTCTTGCAAACTTTGTTGACGCAAACTCATCGTGAGATCGCCGCGCGTGCGCTCGGTAACACCGCGCACCAGATCCGTCGTGCGGCGCAAGCCGCCGGTGATCGCGTCGGGATAATCTATCGTCACCAACAAGTTATACACTTCGTCCATCGCCTCAAGCAATCGCTCGGCTTCCGACGAATGATCGTGACGGATGATGTCAAGAATCCGCCGCCGCATTTCGCTGGCGGCTTCCCCGAGTCCGTTTAAGTAGGCGGCATATTCCACGCCGAGCGAGTCGGGATCGGGCAAGGGTTCATCGGCAACAAGAGCCAACACCACATTGGCTTCGGCAAATTCTTTGAGCGCGTCTTGGGTGTAACCGGCGTGATACAGATCAGGGTATTGTTCGAGATCAACGCGAATGGCTTGGACGATCTCTTTGGCTTCGCTGAGCAGCGCGCGCGCCTGATCGCGCTCGTCACGATGCGTGGCGCGGATCGAGTTGGCACACAGACGAGTCAAAGATCGTGAACGCTCCAGCGCTTTGTCGCGCGCGGCATTTTTAGCGGTGAAGTTGTTGCGGATGTGGGAGGCAATCGAGTCTAAGTTTTCCATAGATAAATCCTTGTAAGATTGAGTCGAAAGATTTAAACGCAGAGATCGCGGAGAGCGCAGAGAATTAAAAATATACTCGGCGAACTTTGCGCGCTCGGCGGTAAAGAAGTAGATCGCTTAATTACTTGGCGGTTGAAAGAGCTGATCGGCGAGTCCGGTCGGGATGGTGATCTCGCCATACTGCGCTTCGTATTTCGATAGATTCTCCGCCAATGCCTTCAACAACAACTTGGCATTCATCGGAGTCAGGATCACCCGCGCTACAATTTTCGCTTTAGGCGTGTTAGGCATCGTGCGCGCCAAATCCATCATCACTTCCGATGGCGTGTGGGTAATGATCGCAAAGTTGGAATAGACGGGTTCCAGAGTCGGCGACAGTTCAAATTCGATCTGCATCACAGGTTGTTTGCTCATAGCACACCTCGCTTTAAAGTACGCTGTTCGTTTATGAAAGATTGGTAACGCAACAGAACATCTACTGCAAAACTCAGCGCCCATTGAATGTCTTGGGTCGAAAGATCCTTGTGGATAATTTTTCGTTCAAGCACTTCAGGTGGAACTCCCATCTGGCGCATCGTCTCGCGATCTAGTTTTCCAACTGTGAAAACGAGCCCTGGCATTTGATCATGGGCATCCATCTTAAGATTGGACTCTAACCACTCAAACTTATGCCATTCCGATAAATCTATTCCTACTGTCATGCGGAGAAGTGCAATGGACACAGATGCGTACAATCTTCTGATTACACCTTCGCGGGTTAAAGGCGATTCGATTTCTAAAGGAAACAACTTATCAATTTCATCGCTCAGTGACAGCAAACCAGCGACGCTGGAGACCCCGCCGAGATGCCTTGTACGATTCATGCCAAATGGCGACACTTGCTTAGCTACGACAGATGCAACACTATCTTCAACCAACTGTAGTAAATCCTGCAAGGAAGAAACGGTGTGCGATGCTACTTCTAAATCATTGGCAACACTTTCAATCAGACGAAAATTGTGTGCAACTTTGATTATGTTCTCGATCTTGTTTCCGCCAACTAAATCGCCGCCTTCGTCATATACCGGTTCATAATCAACTCTGGTCACGACAAAATCATCGGACAAAAGATCGGCTAAACTCAAATCATCATACGAGACCCCGATATTCATCGCCGCCAAAGCGGATCTAAAAAATGATTCCGAAATAGTAATATGCGCTTGAAGTTCTTCCATACTCGGGGGATAAGCACGATGTTGTGCGTTATTGCGAGCATCCGCTAACCGCATAATATCTTTTTTGAGCGGGAGAAGATTTCCTGTGTGAGCTTTTAATAATTCATTAGAGCGGTCAAACAACTTCTCAAAAACCGAGGGTAGGGTTTCAGATGGCACATAGAAATCTCTGATCGCTACCAACAACCATTCGACAGCATTGTGAATATCGTGAACGGCGATAATACGATCTGGAATGGTGCCTTTAGTAGCATGACCGTAGGCATGTATCAATATTCGTTTTGCCAACAATGCAATTCGCGCAAAAGAGTCTTTTGGGTTCGACATAGTTCTAACAAAAATACAGCCGTCTGCGTTTGCAGGCGGCTGTATTAATCTCACTCATCTTCTAAAATGGGATATTCTCCTCATCTGTTGGCGGTGCGTCGTGTATCACTTGCCCACCAGAAGCAGCCTCGCCGCTATCTTCACGCTGACCTGTGCTCAAAAATTTAACTCCACCAGGATCAGCAGTTACTTCATATGATGATCCCCAAGTGCCATCTTGTCGCTGAAAGACTCGCGGACCGCCTGTTGCCTTATCCGCATTCAACCGCCCCTCAATCAAAACTGCGCTCCCCTTCTTCAAATATTGATTGCATGTCTCAGCCCCCTTGCCCCACACCGACACGCGGTACCACGTCGTCTCCTTCACTTGCTGTCCGCTCTTGTCGGTGTATTTGCGGTTCGTCGCAACGTTCATGCTCGTTACCGCATCGCCACTGGGTGCGTAGCGCATTTCTGGATCCTTCCCCAAATTTCCTGCGATGATAAGTTTTTGGTACATGATCTTTCTCCTTGTGTAAGTGTTCGTCTGCATTCCGATGACAGACGATTTAAAGTTGCCAATAGTATGGCACGATTTTTTTTACTGTCAATAACCAATTTTGATTAAAACAAAAACGCCCGCCGTGATGGCAAGCGTTTTTGTTGAGCGTTAATCGCCTTTGGCTGCCGCCTCGTTCATCAGCGCCATCACTTCAGCCAGCGGCTTCGCTTTTAGATCCTCTCCCGATCTTAAGCGCACCGCCACCGCACCCGCCTCTGCTTCTTTATCACCCGCCACGAGCATATACGGAATCTTTTGCACCTGCGCGTCACGAATTTTTGCCTGCATCCGCTCGCTTCGCGCATCTACTTCGACTCTGAAACCGGCATCCTTCATCTGCTGGGCAACTTTATTTGCATATTCCAGATGACGATCAGCAATCGGGATGATCATCGCTTGCACTGGCGCCAGCCACACGGGGAATGCGCCCGCGAAGTGTTCGATGATCACGCCCATAAATCTTTCCGTTGACCCCGTTACCGCGCGATGCAGTAACACCGGCGTGTGGACTTTGCCATCTTCACCCACATACTCACATCCGAGCCGCGCCGGTTGGATGAAGTCCAC
>CAKKQG010000446.1 GCA_919901875.1 Anaerolineales bacterium | reverse complement strand
GTGTTCGGCAAAGTGACGACGGGCATGGATGTGGTTCTCTCCATTCCCGAACGCGACCCGTCGCGCGCTAAAGAGGCGGGGACGAAGATAACAACGATTGAAATAACTGAGGCGTAAAACAAAAACATCCCGAAAAATTTCTTCTTCGGGATGTTTTTATTCGCCAGAATTGTAACAGCTCAGCCGATCCGTCATTGCGAGCGCACTTTGCGAAGCAATCTCGGTCGCGCTATGAGATTGCTTCGTCGCAAAGAACGCTCCTCGCAATGACGCTGAACAGTCACCCAGAATTTATCACTCCAACAACGCCTGCACCGTCCGATTCATATTCCCCAACCGTTCTGACAACAAGCGGATTACAAATTGATGCAGGGCAACGGCGAGTTGAGGATCGTCGGTGTGCATTTTATCGAGCGATGATTTGGTGAGGCGATAAAGCGACGTTGCCTGTTCGGCGACAACAGATGTAGTGCGTGGTGAATTTGTATAGAAGCCCGCCTCACCCACCACCGTTCCCGCGCCCATCGTGCGGATACGTAAGGGGCTGCCGCCATCCCGTTCCAGCAAGATCGTTATTTCACCCGACTCGACAATATAAAACTCATCCGAGCTTGCGCCTTGCCGGATGATATAGTCGCCCGCGCTAACTTCGAGCTTCTCTAAATAGTTCATCAACTTGGGAATCGGAATATCGGACGGCAGAAGTTCGCCTAAACGCACATCGAGCGGCGTGGGGATCGTTGCCGCCAAGTCCAACATCGTCAGCGTGCGTTTCTCGCACCACTCCACGCCTTGATCTAACGTTTCAAAGAAATGTGTCGTTCCATCCGGGTTATCCACGTAATCCGCCAATTTAAGTTGCGCTTGAATACTGGGCTGAACGTTGGTGAAGATCATATAGAGTCGATTCTCTTCGGCGATCTGCCGCAACTTAACAAAGCTCAACACGGCGGACGAGTCCACGCCGTCCACCAAGCGAAAATCCAGAACCAAGAAGCGCGGCAGAAGACGTGAGCGATCTTTCAAACGCTCGCGCACGCGATCGAGCAGCACGTTGACCGTGCCGAAAAATAAAAAGCCTTGCAGTTTGAGAATATAAATCTGCTCGCCGCGTTGCGCCAGCAATTGTTGTTTGCGCGGTGAGCGATCTACATTGCTGCGATAGCTGATGCCGGTCAGCGTGTTACGCACGACGTTGATGCGGCTGTAGTTCACCACAAACAAAATCGCCGCAATGATCACGCCCAAAGTCACGCCTTGTATGAATCCAACGCTGGCGACCACGAACAAGATCATCAGCACCAGCAGATAATCGCCGCGCGGCAATTTTGCGCGCGCATCCACCGTCCACTCAAATAAAAAGCCAAAGCCAAGATAAAACAACATGCCGCCGACGATCATCTTTGGGATGAAGGTGAGGATCGCCGCCCCGAAGATCAACGCCGCCGCGCACACAATGGCGGCGACAATCCCCGCCAGTTTGCTGCGCGCGCCGACTCGGTAACCCAACGTGGATAAGTTCAAGCCGTGGAATCCCGCCATCCCACCGGCGAGTCCGGCAATTAAATTACCAACGCCCGCCGCGACCAACTCTTGATCGAGATCAACATCGGCGCGAGCGGCAATCTCTAAACTCGTGGCGTTGAGCAACAACGAGATCACGCTGACCACTAACACGGCGAGCAGACTGCCGTATTGTTCGGCGACGACCGACCAATTGACGAGCGAGATATCGCCGATGGGAAACGGACTCCACAACACACCCGAGGGCAGCGACCCGATGAGCCAACCTTGCGCCCGCGCTTGATCAATTGAAATGCCGTTGGCAAATAACACAACGTAGAAAACGATGACGCCCGCCAACAACAAAGCTGGCATGAGAAAAGCATGTTTGAAGCGGCGCGTGGCGATGAAGATGATAATGGCGTAGATCACTCCGGGCAGCCAGCGCAAAAGTGTTGCCGACTGCGCGAGTGAAAGCAGTTGATTTAAATTTGGCGTGGTGCTCGTCATCACGCCAATCGCGCCGACGGCAAGCAACCAACCTTTGCCCGCCAAAAATCCGCCGACGACGGGATACGGAATGAAGCGCACCCACCTGCCCAAACGAAAACGCCCTAACAAAAAAAAGAACACGCCCATCAAAAATGTTGTCGCCAGAATCGCGGCGACAACAGTGGGCAAAGTTTGTGGTGACGATCCGAGTCGGCTCATGATTGACGCCGTCATCAACGCCAGAATCGCCGCCACCGAATCTTGCGGCGTGGCGACGGTGAGCGGCAGCGAACTGAGCGGCGCGACGATCACGTTAAGCAGCACCGCGCTGATCAGCAACATGCCCAGACCGATCCCGACGTGCGGCGCAAGTTCACCGGAGAAGATCAGCGACGCAAACGAAACGCTGAGGACAATCGCCAAGATGCCGGAGACGCTGCCTGCTGTCAGCGTGGGCATGAGTCGTTTGGGTTGCAACTCAAATTGAAGTTGGGCGATGAAGTTTGATTTCATTAAAGATTTTCCTCACCCCCTGACCCCCTCTCCTGAAAAGGAAAAACACTTTTCAGGAGAGGGGGAAATTATTTTTCTCCCCTTCTCCCAAAACGCGCTTCTCGTTTTGGGAGAAGGGGTCGGGGGATGAGGGATTAAATCTTTTCCAAAGCTTGTTGCACGCTCGCCTCAGGCTTGATGCCATACTGCACATCAATCAACATTCCATTTTCGTTAATAATGAAGTGACTGCGGTTCACGCCCATATATTTTTTGCCCATAAAACTTTTCTCGCCCCACACGCCATACACATCGGCGATCTTGTGATCGTCATCAATCAGCAAGGTGAAGGGCAAGTTGTATTTGGTTTTAAATTTTTGGTGTGATTCAATTCCATCTGGACTCACACCTAACACGACGGCATTCTTTTCTTCTATTTGGGGGTACGCATCACGGAACCCGCACGCTTGCTTCACTCAACCCGGCGTGTCATCTTGCGGATAGAAATACAACACCACGCGCTTGCCACGATAATCAGAAAGTTTAATTTGCTTTCCCGTGTCGCTTGGCAATTCGAAATCGGGGGCGGTGTCACCCATAGTCAATGTCATGAGTTTTTCCTTTAATCACGAATGGGACGAATGGACGAATTTAACGAATGAAACAATAAAATCATTCGTGACATTCGCTCATTCGCGGTATTCGTGATAAGAGTTTTGTTTTGCGTAAGTGTATAGCGTGGGATTTAACCACGAATGTCATAAATTAGCGAATGATGTGAATAATTTTTTTGTGACATTAAACCATTCGCAACATTCAATAGAAGCGATTATAATCCGCACAACTTTTTATCACAGGAGTTTGTTTCAATGGCTTATCAACATCTCAAAGTTCCCGATGGCGAAAAAATTTCGGTCGCCAACGGAAAGCTCAACGTCCCCGATCATCCGGTCATTCCCTTCATCGAAGGTGACGGCACGGGACGCGACATCTGGCGGGCGAGTGTGCGCGTGTTGGACGCGGCGGTTGCCAAAGCGTACGGCGGCAAACGCAAACTGGCGTGGATGGAAGTGTACGCCGGGGAGAAAAGCTTCAACAAATTTAATACGTGGCTGCTCGACGAAACGGTTGAAGCGTTCAA
>CAKKQG010000445.1 GCA_919901875.1 Anaerolineales bacterium | reverse complement strand
AAACCCTTCGGGTCTGGCGAACCGGCGATGTAGTAGTGGGTGTCGCAGCCGAGAATATTGGTGTAACGATCTTGAACGGCAAACTCATCGAGATAATTTTGTCGGGCAACGTCGGCGCGGGCGTTCATTAGCAATGCTTGTTGGCGGAGATAAAGTGCAACGTAGGCACTTGCTGCCGCGCCAATGGCGGCAGCCCCGAGATAGAGGAGGGTTTTCTTTTTCATAATTTGTAATTGACAACCTACTGTCTTTGGGCGTATAGTTTGTATGACAAGGGTCTGACTATGACAAACTGGGTTATTCATCACGCCGATATGTTGATCACGATGGACGGGCAGCGCCGCGAGATTGCCGATGGCGGCATGATGATCCGTGATGGCGTGATTGAGGCGGTTGCGCCGACGAATGATCTGCCGACAATTATAGACGCGCGCCGATTGGATATGCGCGGTTACGTGGTGATGCCGGGTTTGATCAACACGCATCATCATCTCTATCAAACTCTGACCCGCGCCGTGCCTGCGGCGCAAGATGCCACACTTTTTAACTGGCTCAAGACATTGTACCCAATATGGGCGCGGATGGATGCCGATGCAGTATACACGTCGGCTTTGGTGGGCATGGCAGAGTTGTTGTTGAGCGGATGCACCACCGCCAGCGATCATCTTTATCTTTTCCCCAACGGTTCAAAACTTGACGATGAGATTCGCGCCGCGCAGGAGATCGGGATTCGTTTTCACGCTTCGCGCGGTTCGATGAGTTTGGGCGAATCGAAAGGCGGGTTGCCGCCGGATAGCGTCGTCGAAAAAGAAGACGACATTCTTAAAGATACGCAGCGACTCATTCAACAGTATCACGATCCCAAACATGGTTCAATGTTGCGTATCGTCGTCGCGCCGTGTTCGCCGTTCTCGGTGACGCCTGATCTGATGCGCGAGTCGTCAAAACTTGCGCGTTCCTATAACGTGACGATGCACACGCATCTGGCAGAGACGATTGACGAAGAAAAATTCTGCTTAGAAAAATTTGGGCATCGTCCTGTTGATTACATGCAGACGTTGGGCTGGGTGGGCAGCGACGTGTGGTATGCCCACGCGGTTCATGTGAACCATGCCGAGATTCGTTTGATGGCGCACACCGGCTGCGGCATGGCACATTGTCCTTCATCTAATATGCGTCTGGCTTCGGGCATCGCGCCGATTAAAAAATATCGTCAAGCCGGAGTCAAAGTTGGGCTCGGCGTGGATGGTTCGGCGAGCAACGATGGATCGAATATGTTGAATGAGACGCGCATGGCGATGTTGTTGGCGCGTGTGTCGGGCGACCCGGCTGGACTCACGGCGCGTGAGGCGTTAGAGATTGCGACTCTGGGCGGCGCGTCGGTGTTGGGGCGCGATGATGTGGGGGCGTTAGCAAAAGGGATGTGCGGCGACTTTATCGCCTTCAAACTTGATTCACTGGAGTTCGCCGGTGGCGCGGTTCACGATCCGGTTGCCGCCTTGGTTTTTTGCGCGCCCGCCAAACCGGATATGGTGATGGTGAATGGGAAGCTCATCGTGAGCGGTGGCGAATTGCAAACCGTGGAGCTGCCGCCGGTGATTGAAAAGCATAATACGATTGCTAAAATGATGGTGAATGGCTGATAGCAT
>CAKKQG010000444.1 GCA_919901875.1 Anaerolineales bacterium | reverse complement strand
TGCCACGGCAAGCTCATCAACCACTTGCGGCGCGGGGCGGCGTCATCACCCATCAACAGTTGCAGCGTGCGTTCGGATTCTTTGGCGTCGTCCACATTGACTCGAATCTCGTTGCGGGTGATCATCGCCAGATTTAAATTTTGGATCGCCGCGACGTTTTTTCGCACGCGCACTTCGGGCGGCAACCACAACACCGTCTCTGCCATTTGCGAGTCGTTCATCTCGCCCAGACCCTTGAAGCGCTGCACGTCCACTTTTTCCGCGCCGCCAAACGTTGCCGATTCGTGATCGCGCTCCTCCTCGCTATAGACGTAGACGGCTTCGCCGTTTTTCTTGGAGCGCACACGGAACAACGGCGGGCGGGCAATGAACAAACGACCCTCTTCGATCATCGGGCGCATAAATTTATAGAAGAAGGTGATCAACAACACGCGGATGTGACTGCCATCGTGGTCAGCGTCAGTGGTGATCGTCACCCGCCCATAACGCATCGCATCCAGATCAAATTCGGGACCGACCTTGGCGCCAATCGCCGTCGCTATCGCGCTGTACTCGGCGAACTCAAGCGCGCGTTTGAGTGACTTCGTCCATATATTTTCGGTCTTGCCGCGCAAAGCGTAGATGGCGTGGAAACGCGAGTCGCGTCCATTCTTCATCGTGCCAGCCGCCGAGTCGCCTTCACACAGATACAGCGCGGTCAGCTCAAGCGGGATCACCGGCTGACCGCCGCGGCGTGTGATGTCGGAAAGCTTCGAGAGGGCGATGCCGCCACCGGCATCGAGCAGCGATTTTTTAACCGCCACATCGCGCGCCATCTTCAACTCGTCGCGGGCGTGCGAGACGGCAATGGCGGCGTCAATGATCGTCAAGCCGATCTGTTGATTCTTTGGCTTCTTGAAATACGACTCCATCACTTCGAGAGTCATGTCTTTGATCGCTTTAGCAAACTCTGGACTGGTGAGCGCGGCTTTGGTCTGCGAATTAAATTGCAGACGCTGTGTGCCGTTAACAGACAGAACGGCGTTCATGCCAACAAAAAGGTCTTCGGTTTTAAAATCTTCTTTGCGTTTCTTCTGTTGAGCTAAACGCCGCAGTGCTTCCGCCCAACCATCGCGAAAACCTTTAGCGTGCGTGCCGCCGTCTTTGTTGTAGAGCGTGTTGGCAAAGGCGTGCAGGTTCGGCGCGTCGTCGCCCGCATAATGCACGACGGTATCCATGCCGATGGTCGCTTTGCCGTCGGGCAGATCAACGTGAATCTCTTTGTGAAAGTTGATCGGCTCGTCGTGCATCAACGCCTTGCCCGTCGTGAACTTGCCAAGATAATCTAGCAAACCGTTCTTGGAGAAAAATGTTTTTTGTTTGCCGTCTACGGTGAAAACAAATTTCAAGCCGGGGTTGAGACAGGCCATCTGGAATAAAAATTCTTCCATACCTTCAATGTTCCACGGCGGCGTATCGCCCCACTCCATCGTCGAGGAAAACAAAGATCGATCTGGCAAAAATTCCACTGTGGTGCCAGTGCCAAGAGTCGCATCGGCGTTGAGCGGAACTTTTTTGCCTTTGACATCCAATGCCGTGGCGATGCCGCGTTTATCTAACACAAGATGTGTCTCGGCGTTGATCTCGCCGATCTTCTTGCGGCTCCTGCCATCCACAGAGCAAATCTCGACGGGCGTGAGCGGCGTGCCAACTTTTTCATACGATTGACGAAAGGCTAAACCGTGCCGCCGAATCTCAACGTGGAAATATTTGGCGAAGGCAACCGCCGCCTTGGCGCCTGCCCCGTGCAGTCCGCGCTTTTGTTTTCCTTCGTAGCCGGCTGAATCTTCATCATCAAACTTGCCACCGGCGTGCATCTTGGTCAGCACCAATGTCAGCGCGCTCATCTTCACTTCGGGTTTCCACTCAATGGGGATGCCGCGTCCTTCGTCCACGACTTTCACTTCACCTTTTTTGCCAATGGTGATCGTGATCTCCGCGCCATGACCCGCCATGTATTCGTCGAGCGAGTTGTCAATGAGTTCGCGCCACAAGGTGAACAAGCCGTGATGTTCGTTGTCGCCGACATACATGCCGGGGTTTTTGAG
>CAKKQG010000443.1 GCA_919901875.1 Anaerolineales bacterium | reverse complement strand
GCCTTTTTAGGTTCTTCTTCACGTTTACCCGCCCTTTGCTGTATGGTAGAGTGACCAAAACTTATCAAGGAGATTCACAATGACTCACGATTCTAAAAAGATCAAAAAAGTTGCGGACGTTATCCGCAAGAGCGGCACCAAGTTTATCAACTTGCAGTTCACCGACATCGTCGGCGTGGTGAAGAGTGTCGGCATCCCGGTAGAGATGTGGAAGGATGTGTTGGATCACGGGATGTGGTTCGATGGATCATCGGTGCAGGGATTCGCTCGCATCGCCGAGAGCGACATGTTACTGCATCCCGATCTCGATACTTTTGCCGTCATCCCGTGGGATACCGATGTGCCAACGGCGCGCGTGATCTGCGACGCGCACCTGCCTACAGGTGAACCGTTTAGCGGCGACCCGCGCCAAGTGCTTAAGCGCGCCTTAGCCGAAGCTACCAAAATGGGCTACGAATACTTCACCGGACCCGAACTCGAATTTTTCCTCTTCAAACAACATGCCGATGGATCGCTGTTGCCGCTTGAGCCACACGATCAGGCTAGCTACTTTGACATCAGCACCGATCAAGCGCACCCGGTTCGGCGGCAAATGGTCACTGCCCTCAGCGCGTTTGGCATCACGGTAGAAGCACTGCATCACGAAGTGGCGGTGGGTCAATCGGAGATTGATATTAAATATGATCGCGCCTTACGCACCGCCGATAACGCCATCACCCTGCGACTCACGTTGAAGGCGATTGCCCAGCGCAACGGACTCTACGCCACCTTCATGCCCAAGCCCATCGCCGGAATCAATGGCAACGGCATGCACACGCATCAAAGCTTATGGAGCAAAGGCAAAAACGCTTTTGCCGATCCAAAAGATGACTATGGTTTGAGTCCCTTGGCGAAAAGTTTTATTGCCGGTCAACTTAAACATGCCCGTTCTCTCTCGGCAGTGATCGCGCCGTTGGTGAATAGCTATAAACGTCTCGTGCCGGGTTACGAAGCGCCGGTGTATTTAAGTTGGGCGCGCACCAATCGCTCGGCACTCATTCGCATCCCCAAA
>CAKKQG010000442.1:8694-11318 GCA_919901875.1 Anaerolineales bacterium | reverse complement strand
CCTTCGCTCGGCGAAAAATTTATTTTGTCGCGCAAGTCGCGGATGTTATCTACGCCAGTGTTCGAGGCGGCGTCAATTTCGATCAGATCGAGGAAGCGCCCTTCGTTGACGGCGACACAATTCAAGCAAGTGTTACAAGGTCGTTGATGTGGATCGCTGTGCGTGCAGTTGAGGGCTTTGGCCACGAGTCGCGCGGTGGTGGTCTTGCCCGTGCCGCGCGGGCCCGAAAACAAATAGGCGTGCGCGGCGCGCCCCGAAGCGAGCGCGTTTTTAATCGTCTGCACGATATGTTCTTGTCCCACTACTTCGTCAAAAGCGGCAGGACGCCATTTGCGATATAACGCTTGATCAGCCATAGAAGAAGATTGAAGATTAACTCACCACACAGATCGCTGCGGCGACAGAAACCCGTTTTCTCCAAGAAAACGGGTTTCTCCGACATTGAAGTGAAAACCTAACGCACCGTAGATTCTAACAGAAATAGGAGAGCTTGGATTCCGCAATCCGAAATCCACATTCTGCAATGGCGAGGGTGTATAATCACTTCAGCGCGAAACAATATCACGCGCCAAACATAAGGAGCTCACCATGTTCGGTCTTGGAATCACAGAACTTCTCATTATTCTTGTCATTATCATTTTGCTCTTCGGCGTGGGGCGCATCGCCACCATCGGGCGCGATCTGGGCAAATCCATTCGCGGCTTCCGCGAAGGGCTGGCGGGGGATGAGCAAAAGAATAAAGAAGAAAAGAAAGAATAGGGGTTGGATGTTGGAAGTTAGAGGTTGGAGAGTGAGTCTCCAACCTCTTTTTTTGTTAACACATGTGATACCACGCCACCCACTATCCGCCATCGGCTATCTGCGATTTGCCATCAGCCACCCACTACGGCGCAGTAAACGTCGTATGCGTCCGACCTTGTGGGTCAACGAGTGTCGCCGTCTCTCCATTCTGCCACATCGCCGCTGTCTTGCCCCAATACAAATCGGTCACGGTGTCGCGCCCGGCAACAGTATGAACGTTGACCGCGCCCCCTTGAAACAAGTTGATGTTCGGGAAGGTGTAAACGTTATTTTGTTGATCACGCAATGTCCAGCCGGATAGATTCACCGAGCCACCGAGATTGATGATCAGCACGCGCTCCGTTTGCAAATTCCCAAGATCGGTAATCGCCCGCACGGCTAACTGCGGTGGCGCTTCGGTGCCAGATGTTAGAGTTGTGGTGGGCAACGGCGTAAATTGCAGAGTCGGAGTCGGGGGCAGACCGCTCACGGGGATGACTAACTTCTGCCCGACACTGACTCGATTCGGATCGGTGATGCCGTTGACGGCGATAATAGCCTCCACGCTCACCCCAAACTGCAAGGCGATAGTCCCTAACGTCTCACCACGCTTCACTTCGTAAATGGTTGGCGTGGGTGTGGGTTGCGGTATCACGTTGAGACTCGAAAACGTCGGCGGCAAGGACGATTGAGGGAGAGGGGTGAGAGTCGCTATCAGGATCGGTCGGCGAGTCGAATCCCACATCAACATAATCGAGATCATCACCGTCGCCGAGACAATTGCATTGAGTCCAAGATAGAGCAGCCAGCGTTTCCAATTCATAGCGCAGTTATGATACTCGGAAATGAGCAATGAGCAATGAGACGTGAGCGGCTCAAGGCTCGTCGCTCATTGCTCATTGCTGGATCGTTGATCAATCGTCAGGTTGCTTGGCACACGGTGACGATACAATCACGTTATGCCATACTTGATTGATGGTCACAACGTGATCGGTCAAACGCGCGGACTGTCGCTGGAAGACCCGGACGATGAATTGAAACTGGTGCGGCTGGTGCGTCAACTGTGTATGCGCGAGCGGCGCGCGGCGACGATCATTTTTGACGGCGGCTTGCCCGGCGGAGTCTCCGACCTTTCTACGTCGGATGTTAAAGTGATATTCGCTTCGGAGAAGCATACCAGCGCAGATGACCTGATCATTAAGCGAATTAACGCCGAGAAGAATCCTCAAGGGATGATCGTCATCACGTCCGATCAAAAAATTGCCAACGCCGCGCGGGGAAGACGGATGACGGTTAGATCGTCGGGTGAATTTGGGAAAATGCTAGTGAGGAAATCGGCGGCACTCCACACTGCGTCGCCTGAGAAAGAAAAAGGCATCAGCGCGGAAGAGGTTGCCGAGTGGGAAGATATTTTCAGAAAAAAGTAGAGACGACATAAAAACCCGCCTTCTCTGCTCCTTCGCTGCGCTGCGGAGTGCTTCGCAAGAAAGCGGGTTTTTGATTCTCTACAAAATTTATTTACGTTTCTTCTTCGCCGCTTTCGCCTTCCCCTTCACTTCGCGCTTGAACACCAGCCCCTGATCGCCCGGGATGCCCACATCCATATCGTCAATCAAATCCCAACCGTCCGCGCCAAGCAGGTTCAGCGCGGCGGGCAGAACGGGATAGACTTTTTTGGCGTGCAGCTTGTCGAACTGCGTGTTGAGTTTTGCGAAGTAGGATTCAGTTGCTTCTGCCGGAAGTTCGCCCGGCTCGCTGTGTTTGAATGTGCGGTTGACATACCACTTGGTGTCAATTGCCGTGCCAACGCGCAACAGAATACAGTATTCCCAGTTAGCCATTGT
>CAKKQG010000442.1:0-8594 GCA_919901875.1 Anaerolineales bacterium | reverse complement strand
AAAAAAAATGCGCGCGTGATGCCGTGGCGCGGATCGAAGAATCCGTATCATGTATGGGTCAGCGAGATCATGCTGCAACAGACTCAAGTGGATACGGTTATCCCCTACTATCGCCGTTGGCTCAAACGATTCCCCAGCGTGAAAAAATTGGCGAAGGCGAACCAGCGCGAGGTGTTGCGGGTGTGGCAGGGGCTTGGTTATTATTCGCGCGCGCGCAACTTGCATAAAGCGGCGCAAAAAGTGTTACGCGAATTTAACGGCAACGTGCCAAATGATCTGGAGCGATTACGGACTCTACCCGGCGTTGGACGTTACACGGCCGGGGCAATCGTCTCCATCGCTTTCAACGGTGACGCCGCCGTGGTGGATGGGAACGTTAAGCGCGTCTTGTCGCGACTCTTTAATCTTCAATACGATGTAAAGTCGCCTCAAGGTGAAAAAGAACTTTGGGCGTTGGCAGAGAGCTTAGTGCCACATGGCAAAGCAGGCGACTACAACCAGGCGTTGATGGATTTAGGCGCGACGATCTGCAAGACGCAGAATCCATTATGCGAACAATGCCCGTTGAAAAAATTTTGTGAGGCGAAAAAACTTGGCGTGCAAGAAGCGCGACCTGTGGCAAAAAAGAAAAAGCCCACGCCGCATTACGATGTGACGGCTGGCATCATCCGCAAAAATGGGCGCGTGTTGATCGCCCAACGCCCGGCAGATAAATTATTGGGCGGGATGTGGGAGTTCCCGGGCGGCAAAATGGAAAAAGGGGAAACAAAAGAAATGTGTTTACGAAGAGAGTTGAAAGAGGAGTTGGGGATAGAAGTGAAAGTTGGAAAACCCGTAATGACTCTACGACATGCGTATTCGCATTTCAAGATCACGCTGTATGTTTTTGAAACAAAATTGATTAAAGGCAAACCACGCGCGATTGAAGTCGCCGATTTTAAGTGGCTGCCGCCGCGCGCGTTGGCGGCTTACCCCATGGGCAAGACCGATCGCCTGATCGCCGAGTCGTTAATCAATCACTCTTAGCAAGCCGCCACATCTCAACGCGGCGGAATGACTCCATGTAGCCCATGTCGTAAAACGCGGGCAGATGCGGATCGCCCATCTGTATGTTTTCGATCTGCGTATCGAGTCGGGGATATTGCGAGTGAAGATGGCTGAGAAGCGCGCGCGCCACCGTGACGGGATCGCCGTGTTCTGTTTTGAAAGCGAAGCGTGTGAGCAAAAATTTTTGGCGCTGATACACCAGCCAACCACGGCTGCCGTCGGCTAAGGTTAAACGAATGCCCGAAACTTCTTGTGCATTGGTTAACGATTCAGACTGATTCGTCCACGGCTGCATTCCGCGATCATGACCGACCAAGACCAATGAGTCAGTTCGATCTAAACGTTGAGCATCTGCCACCATTGGGTCGGGCGGTGAGGTGCGCGGCGGGCGGCGCAAAACCAGAAGCTCGCCCGTCTCGCGGAATCCGAGTTTCAAAAATAGTTGATGGGCGGGCGCGTTGTTCTTGATCACTTCGAGCATAATGAGATGGCTGCTCAACGAGTCGGCGGCGTCAATCAAAGATTTCACCAACATTTTCCCTGCGCCGTGACGGCGGGTAGTCGGCACCACGCCGAGCCGCGTGATCCACGCGCGCTGATGGCGCACACCTAACATCGCCACTCCCAACATTTCTTCGCCTTGCATTGCCACAAACGAGTGATCTAAATCTACGTCATAGAGACGGATGTAGTCGGCGAGGCGCGCCACATTCATGGGCATTGGCACCATGTAATCTACGCGAGTTTTGTTGTAAAGCGCGGTGAGTTGTTCGATTGTAAATTGACTCGCGGGAACAAGTCGGATTGAATCGTCGGCGTGTGTAAGAGACATTTAGGAGGCGGGTGAAGGTTTTAGAAACGCGGCAATCTGGTCGGCAAAATTTGCAACGTCAATCGGCTTGCTGATGCAACCATTGCAGCCGTAGCTCTCTACCATCTGGCGCGCTGTCTCTGGAGGCCAGGCAGTGACGGCTACAATCGGAATTTTGGTTAACGAAGGTTCATCACGCAACCAACCGGCTAAGGTCTGCCCATCGTAATCCGGCAAACCCAGATCGAGCAAAATAATATCGGGGTGCTGCTCGATCGCCGTCTTCAATCCCGATTCGGCGTCGTAAGCCAGAATCACTTCGTAGCCGCGCGCGGTTAATACTTTGCGCGCCAGTTCGGCATTATCAAGCATATCTTCAATGACTAGAACCAAAACTTTTGCCACTACTGATCTCCATACAACTGGCGATGCACCGCGCTCAACGCCTTCACCTGCTGATCGGCATGATACGACGAGCGCACCAGTGGCGCCGACTCGACCCACCTGAAACCGATCTCCAGCCCGAAGCGTTTAATTTCTTTGAACTCGTCAAGGGTGTAATACCGCTCGATAGGCAAATGTTTTTTAGAAGGCTGAAGATATTGACCCACGGTAAGAATGTCCACGCCCCAACTGCGCTGATCGCGCATGATCTCTTTCACTTCGTCCATCGTCTCGCCCAACCCCAACATGATTCCGCTTTTGGTTAGCACATCGGGGTCAAGTTTCTTGGCATTAGAAAGAGTCGCCGCCGCCCAATCGTAGTTATCTTGCGGTTGAACTTTCTTAAAGAGTCGCGGCACGGTCTCGACGTTGTGATTCAAAATTTCGGGACGGGCTTCCATGACGATCTGCAGCGCTTCGATCCTGCCTTTGAAGTCAGGGATGAGGACTTCGATGGAACATCCGGCGTGAATCTCGCGGATGCGTTTGATGACCATTGCAAAAATGGGCGCACCGCCGTCTTCGCGTTCATCACGATTAACCGAAGTGATGACGGCGTGATTCAAATTCATCGCTTTCACCGCTTGCGCCACGCGTTCCGGTTCGGCGAAGTCGAGAGGCGAGGGGCGACCATGTTTGATGTCGCAGAAGCCGCAGGTGCGCGTGCAAACATCGCCCATCATTAAAAATGTGGCGGTGCCGCTTCCCCAACATTCACCCATGTTGGGACACATCGCTTCTTCGCACACGGTGTGCAAAGTTTTAGAGCGCATGAGGCGTTTTAGATTCTCGTACGTCTCGCCCGAAGGGGCGCGGACTTTGATCCAGTCCGGGCGGCGTTGTGGCGGCGACGCGGCGGTGAACGGGTCGGGATGGATCAGACGGTCACGCGTGGGGTGGATCACAGGCATTAAATTTTAACTCCGAGTTCTTTCAATACATCCATTGGGTTAGGTAATTGATCCTTTTCATTAGCCCAAAGCCAATTGACATTAAGTTTGAAATTGGATAAAGCGATGGAATGAATGATTCCATTCACGGGCGCAACTTCAATTAACTCATTCCCTTGTCGTTGATAAAACTGTGTGCCTGCCGCGCCATAAGGATCGATGATCCAAAGTTCGCGCACGCCCGCTCTGGCGTAGTTCTCGCGCTTCCGCCCGCGATCATGGTGCGCCGTGCTGCCGGAGAGAATCTCAATTACCAAGTCGGGCGCAGCAGTCACTTCACGTTCTTGAATAATATGCTCACGCTCACGGCTAACAAACAAAATGTCCGGCTCGTAGGTATCCACTTCGGAGATATGGACAGCGGTGCGAGAGCCAAGCACTTGACCTAATCTAAAGCAATCCACAAACAAACCAATGACTTTGATAAGAAACACTTGCAATCTTTCATGAATGTGAGACGGCGTGGGCATAAGGATGATCTCTCCATCTATCAATTCGGCTTTGGTGTCTTCAGGCGCGAGACGCAAAAAGTCGGAGTGGTTGTAGCGCTTCGGCGGTTCCATCTCCACTGTTTCAACGCGACGGACGGGGGGGTTCGCAAGGGTAGTCATAATCACTTCTCCTTAGAGAAGATTCTACGACAAAATTCGGTTTGAGTCAGTAACGAGTATAATCGCCATACTTTATCAAGAGGAGAACATTGTGACTATGAATTATCGTCGTCTGGGCAATTCGGGCTTGCGCCTGAGTGAGTTGTCGTTTGGATCGTGGGTTACGTTCCACAATCAAGTGGACGATAAATTGGCATTGGAATGTATGACCGCCGCTTACGATGCGGGCGTGAATTTTTTCGACAACGCCGAAGCATATGCCCTGGGGATGTCGGAAACGATCATGGGGCAGGTGTTGAAGAAAGCCGGATGGCGCAGATCAAGTTATGTCATCTCGACAAAATTTTTCTGGGGCTTGAACGATGGTCCTAATGAGAAGAACCGTCTGTCGCGCAAATATCTGATGGAGGCGATTGATGGATCGTTGAAGCGGTTGCAAATGGATTATGTGGATTTGATCTTCTGCCACCGCGCCGACCCCGAAACGCCGATTGAAGAAACGGTGCGGGCAATGCACGACATCATCACGCAGGGCAAAGCGTTGTATTGGGGAACGTCGGAATGGAGCGCGGACTCGATCTTGCAGGCGTGGCACATCGCCGACAAATATAGTTTACACAAGCCGCAGATGGAACAGCCGCACTACAACATGCTGCACCGTGATCGAGTAGAGAAAGAATATGCGCGATTGTATAAAGAGATCGGGTTGGGGGCGACGATCTGGAGTCCGCTCGCCAGCGGGTTGTTGACCGGCAAGTACAACGACGGCATCCCCACCGACAGCCGCGCCGCGTTGAAAGGTTACGAGTGGTTGCAGGAAAATGTGATCACGCCGCAACGAATCGAGATCGTCAAAAACTTGGCGCCGATTGCGAAAGATTTGGGATGTTCTATGGCGCAGTTGGCGATTGCCTGGTGTTTGAAGAATCCGAATGTCAGCACGGTCATCACAGGTGCGAGTCGTGTGGCGCAAGTCCACGACAATATGAAAGCGCTTCAGTTTGTAGAAAAGATCACGCCGGACGTGATGGAACGGATTGAAAAAGTTTTGGGGAACAAGCCGAAGTAGGGGATGGGAGATGGCGTGATGCGTGATACGTGATGCGTGATACACAATACGCGACATGCCATTCGCCATTTGCCATTTGCTATCTGCCACCAGCCATTTAAAACAAACCGCTGCCCATGAAGGCAGCGAACCGGAGAACCCACTATAAAAATTTGGAGTTGAGTCGGGAGCCACGAGGGGGCCGAACTAGACACTCCGAGTATCCTTACGGAAATTGTTGGCTCTCGTCGCCAAGCGGTTCAGGGTGCGGCTTGTAACTGTATGGTAGTGCAAGCAGGTGGGGAATGTAATGGTCGAGTGTCACATTTTGTGAGTGAAAGAGATCATAAGGCAAAGGATGAAGGAAGAAGGATGAATTATGAAAAAATCTTTTCATCCTTCATAATTTAAAGAATCCTCTAATCCGCTTGATTAACGCCGTCTGTTGATCATCATGCTTGAGGCGAACAGCGGTTGCCCGCACCGAGGCGCGCACGACGGCGTTCTGCAAGCGCTGATTCAGTTCGCGCGAGAGTGCGTCGGGCAGATTCGAATCGCTCTTCAACACTTCGGCAAATGCCGCTTTGTCCACCACCACTACTTCAGTCTCGGTCTCGGCGATGATCGAAGCAGAACGCGGTTCGCCGGTAAGCAAACTCATCTCGCCAAAGAATCCATCGGCTTCAATCGTATCCACTGTTGTCATGCGTTCTTTGTCGTCACGCACATCCACTCGCACTTTGCCGCTTTTAATTGTGAACAACGAATCGCCGGCCTCACCCTGCCGCACCAGCACTTCGCCTGCCGAATAGCGGTGAATGACAGAATTATGCGCCAGCGATTCGATCTGTGTATCGCTTAACGGCGAAAAGACATCTAACCCACGCAACTCTCTAAACACTTCGCGGCGCAGACGCTCTTGCACTTGGGCTTCATAATCATCCGACAACTGCCTCAAGGTGAGATGCTGAGATGGGTAGGGAATGGAAAGCGCGGCGCGGCTGAGTCCGTACCACACACGGTGCAAGACCGCATCGTTGATTTGAATCACGCGGGCGTAATCATCAATCCAGTAATACACAATATAGTGGATCGCATAATCGCCAAACTCATGGATCACAACTTCCGGCGCGGGATCGATCAAGACGCCTTCGGCTTCCATGACGGCGCGTTTCAATACATCCTTCACGATACTGGGCGCATCGTGATAGTTCAAATTAACTTTGACGTGCTGACGCTGCAACGGCGTCGGGCGCGAAAAGTTTGTGATGTCCTGACGCGCGGCGTTGGCATTCGGCAAAAAGATGTTGTGATTATCGCGCGTGTGCAAAGTCAACGTGCGCCAATTCACTTGCCGCACTTGCCCTTCTTGACCGCTGACCTTCACCCAGTCGCCCACTTCAAAAGGTCGCTCCAATTGCAAAGCAATGCCGGCGATGACGTTGCCCAACATATCTTGCAGAGCAAGACCCAACACCGCCGATAAAACTGTGGAAGTGACTAATAGCCCGCTGAGATCAACTTCAAATACGCGATTGAGTAGAAGCAGCGCCGTTGCCACCAGCGCGGCAAAGTTAAATAAATCTACCAATAAGCGCGGCACGGCAATATGACGACGGTGAGCAAGGAAACCTTCCCAGATCACCAGATCGATCAGTTGAGTCGCAAGATGAACAGCGAGGAGAATGCCTGCGGCGGCGGACGCGCGCGCGAAAGCTTCTGCATTGAGAATCCCCGAGTCGTGGATGATGAGATAAGCGATGAAAGCGATCAATCCTAATACCACGGTGACGCGGACTCGGCGTATCACCGTGTAGCCTTTAAACAACCACAACAGCAGCGCCACGCCCAACCCCAAGGCAACCGCCTGCCCGATATCAAGGATCAATTCTTGAGTGAGAACCATGAGGACAATCATAAATCAAAAAAACAAAATCCCAAAAACCCAAATCCCAAATCCCAAACTCCAAATCTCTAATCTCCAACCACCCAACTACCTAACAACCCAACCACCCAATCATCTAACAACCAATGTATAATTTTCAAAATCAATTCACCCGAGGCTTGCTATGAGCGAAAACACTCTCAAACACGTTGAACATTTTTCTTCCACCATTGGCGCGCGGGGCAGCACCACGCCCAAAGAGAAAGAAGCGCACGAGTATTGCAAACAGACGCTCGAGAGTTTTGGTTACGAAACACACCACGAAGAATTCTATTCGCCCGTCTCGGGCTGGATGCCTTACACGATTGCGTTGTCGTTGATCATCTTCGCCACGTTGATCTTCTACGGCATCGGGCAGACCCAAAACTTTTCGGCAGGCGCGATTGCCGCTTCGTTCATCGGTCTGTTCACCGCCATCTCGTTCTTTTTAGAGATGACGCATCGCGACAACCCGCTCGTCTGGTTAATGCCCGCCGAGAAAAGCCAAAACGTGTGGGCGGTGGCGAAAGCTAAAAATGAAGCGACGCGGCGCATCGTGATCATGGGTCACGTAGACACGCACCGCACGGCGTTGGCGATGCAGACACCGACGTTGTGGCAAATTTTCCAAATCCTCACCACACTCGCCGCGGTTGCCGTCGTGGCGTTAACTGTTTTGTTCCTGATCGGAATCTTCAACCCCGATCCATTATTACGAACCATCGCCCTCGGTGTCGCCGTCATCCCGTTGGTCGGCTTGATCTTCACCGTTCAACCGGAGTTCACCCCTTACGTCAAAGGCGGCAACGATAATGCCACCGGCGCGGCGGCGGTGTTAGGACTCGCCGAGCGATTAAAGAAAGAGCCACTCGCCAAGACCGATGTCTATTTGATCAATACCGGTTGCGAAGAAGTGGGATGTTACGGCGCGCGCGATTGGATCAAGCGTCACGCCAGTGAACTGCCGAATGCGGACTATTTGGTGTTGGACAACATCGGCGGAAAAAATTCGGACGTCAATTACGTCGTCAGCGAAACCGTGTTATTGCCCTTTAAATCTGAAAGCCGATTGATTGAGTTTGCCGAGCGGGTAGCGAAAGAAAATCCTGATCTCAAAGCGACTCCGTTTCACTACAAAGGTTTATATTCAGAAATGTCCATCTGCGCCCGCTACGGGCAGAAAGTATTGGGGTTGTTAAGTTTCGATCCCAAAACCAAAATGCCCCCGCTCTTTCACACCGTGCGCGACGACTTCAACAACGTTGACCCGGGCATCTTAGATAAATCGGAGCGTTTGGCGTGGGGGATTATGCAGAAGATCGATCAGGCATAGGCTCGTCATTGCGAGCGTTCTTCGCGAAGCAATCTCGGTTGCGCTCGGAGATTGCTTCGTTCCGCTCCGCGAAGAACGCTCCTCGCAATGACGCTTGAGTAGTGAACAAAAACATCCCGAAGACAAATTGATCTTCGGGATGTTTCGTTTTATTCAACTGCACTTCGCGTTCAAAATTATTTATTCACCGACACATTTCCACTCACTGTGTAAAGCGGATCGCCCGTCGTCACGGTGACACTGATCGTCGTACCGCTAAGCAATGTGCCAGATGGACACTCACTCGGCATAGCGAACACAATGGTCTTAACGCCATGATAACCCGACCCGCCTGTGGCAACCCGACAGGCAACGCTAGAGAGTGATGAACTGACTGTCACCGTGATCGGGACATATTGAGGGAAGGAGTCAACGGTGACGGTGATC
>CAKKQG010000441.1:10355-11947 GCA_919901875.1 Anaerolineales bacterium | reverse complement strand
TTCATTAAACATCTCCCCCACACTCCGTCCCTCATGCGCGCGTTTAATCACTTCTCCCAACAAACCCGCAACTGAAAGAATAGTCATATTCGGTAATTTCTTTTCCGCCGGTATCGGGATCGTGTTCGTGGTGACGATCTCTTTAAAGTTCGCCGCCTGCAAACGATCAATGGCAGGACCTGATAACACCGGATGCACAAAAGATAAATACACATCACGCGCGCCGTGAGCGCGGACGATCTGCGCCGCTTCGCACACTGTGCCTGCCGTGTCCACTTCGTCGTCCACGATGATCACATCTTTGCCGTCCACATCGCCGATCACGCTCATCGCTTCCGCCGTCGAGTCGTTGCCAATGCGCCGCTTCTCCACAAACGCCATCGGCGCGTTGAGCTTCGCCGCAAAGTTGCGACCCTTCTTGGCAAAACCAAAATCGGCGGTGACGATGACCGGGTCTTTCATCTGCGAAAGCTTAGCCCTAAAATAATCGCTCACCATATGGTAAGCCGTCAACACATCGCCCGGGATAGAAAAGAAACCTTGAATCTGTCCGGCGTGCAGATCAATGGTGATGTAACGGTGCGCTCCGGCGCATTCGAGCATGTCGGCGACAAGACGGGCGGTGATGGGGACGCGCGGTTGATCTTTTTTATCTGAACGTGAATAGCACAGATACGGTATCACCGCCGTTACCCGCGCCGCCGAATCCAACTTCAACGTTTGCAGCGTGATCAACAATTCCATCAAGTTGTAATTTACCGGCTTGCTGGTCGTTTGAATGACATACACATCTTGCCCGCGCGCGCTGGAATGAAGACGGACAAAAATGTTTTCGTTGGGGAATTGAATAATGTCGCGCCCGCTCAACGAGACTTTTAAATAATCGCTGATCTCTTGAGTGAGATCGGGCGTGGACGTGCCGCCAATTAAACGGATGCCGCCGTACATCGGGGCAACATCGTGAAGTCGCCCTGTACTCATCGCTTCATCTTCTCCCACTCGTCGCGCAAAATACTCATGATCAATGTATCCCTGTATTGCCCGTTGTGGAAATTATCGCGGCGCAATCGTCCTTCATGCACGAAGCCCGCTTTTTCGTAACAGCGCATCGCGCGCTTATTCGTGTCGAACACGCGCAAAAAGATTCGATCAAAATTCAATTCACCGAAACCCAAGCCGAGGACCGTCTTCACTGTATCCGTGCCATAGCCGTGATTCCAAAAATTCTTGTCGCCGATCACGATTCCAAACTCGGCGCTGTGGTTGCGCCAGTCAAGATTATGAAAACCCGTCGAGCCAATGTGAATCCATTTCGAACCCTTCTTCCCGTCAACGGCAAACGGCTGCTCGTTGCGATCTCGCTTGATCATATTTTCAAACCATTGCTCTTCATTTGCCTGACCCATCGGCAAATACAAACTTAAACCATCGCGCACTTCAGGATCGTCAAACCATTTGACGTAGTTCAGAAGATCAGTGCGCTCAACGGCGCGTAAGCGAATTTTTTGACCGAAGATCATTTTGATATGTGTAGGGGCGAAGGCTTGCCCTCGCCCAATGAGGGCAACCGCAAGGCTTGCCCTCGCCCAATG
>CAKKQG010000441.1:3707-10255 GCA_919901875.1 Anaerolineales bacterium | reverse complement strand
CGAAGGCTTGCCCTCGCCCAATGAGGGCAACCGCAAGGCTTGCCCTCGCCCAATGGCGCTTGCCCTCGCCCAATGGGGACAACCGCAAGGGTTGTCCCTACGGAATCATTTCAACAATTCATCCACCACCGAATACGGATCGCGTTGGCGGCTTGCCACTGCCTCAATCGCCGCATCTACCTCATCACGCTTCGCGGCGATGAAGCGCGAATACAAAAGATCGCGCGCCAGATTCTCAAGTTGTCGCCGCACGCGATCACGCTCGCGTTGGATCATGCCATCATTTTGCAACAGGTAATTCCGGTGCCGATCAATCGCAGCGATCACTTCAGCCACGCCCTTGCCTTCGGCGGCAACCGTCTCGCAGATCGGCACGTCCCATTGAGTGTGAGCCAACATCAACATCCCACGCAGCGCGCGTGTGGCGGCTTCCGCACCGGGCAGGTCGGCTTTGTTCAACACCAGCACATCGGCGATCTCCAAAATTCCCGCCTTGATCGCTTGCACATCATCACCCAGACCGGGCGCTTCAACAACAAGAGTCGTGTGCGCTAATCGCGCAATGTCCACTTCCGATTGTCCCGCGCCAACGGTTTCGATCATGATCACATCGAACCCCGCCGCGTCCACGACGGCAACCACTTCGTCCGTCGCGCGGGCGAGGCCGCCCAAACTTCCGCGCGTCGCCATGCTGCGAATAAAAACTCCATCATCGCCGGAAAGATCACGCATACGGATTCGATCACCAAGAATCGCGCCGCCGGTGAATGGACTTGTGGGATCGACGGCGATGATTGCTACCGTCTTTGCTGCGCGGCGATAAGCCTTTGCCATCTCACTCACCAGCGTAGACTTGCCCGTGCCGGGGGCGCCCGTCACGCCGATCACCTGCGCCCTGCCCCCGCGCGGATACAACGCGGCTAATGCGGCGCGAGATTCAGGTTGATCGTTTTCAATTTTTGTGATGAGGCGGGCGAGTGCGCGTCTATCGCCGGAGAGAATCGAGTCGTGTAAAGTCATCAAGTCGCGTATCGCGAATGGCGTATCGCATATGGCGAATGGCGTATCGCGTATTGCTATCTGCTATTTGCCATCCGCCATTTGCTATCTGCCATCTGCCATTCGCTATCTGCCATCTGCCATCCGCTATTTCCTAATCGTCTTGCGAATCGATTCCACAATCACGTCGGTGCTGGTGCCGGGACCAAACACATCGGCGACGCCCAACGCTTTAAGTGGCGGGATGTCTTCATCGGGGACAATGCCGCCCAAGAAAACGCGGACATCGTTTAAACCTTTGCCCTTAAGCAAGTCCATCACTTTTGGCACCAGCGCATTGTGCGCGCCAGAGAGGATCGAAAGTCCGACCACGTCCACATCTTCCTGCAAAGCAGCTTCGGCGATCATCTCCGGCGTTTGGCGCAAACCGGTGTAGATCACTTCCATGCCGGCATCGCGCAAAGCGCGGGCGATCACTTTCGCGCCGCGATCATGTCCATCAAGTCCGGGTTTAGCAACGAGTACACGAATGGGAGAGGTTGTCATAATTAAATCTTGAAAAGAGGGGATGTGATTCGATTATACCGCAACAACGCGCACTCAAAATGCTGTCAACGGATTATGGGATCGGATTGAGCGGATGCAGTCGCATAACAGCATCACACAAACTGCGCTGCACTCGTCAATGGACGTTATCGGAAATAGAAAGGACTGTTGTAGTTTTGGCACTCTAATCCGCTAACGAACATTGTTTCAAACTTTGACCGTTAGCGCGTGTGCGACTCCCGCGTTTCCATGCAGGATAATGGTTGGGATCAGAACAATGCTAAACAGCGGATTAGAGAGACCACCCCTCCACAGCACTCCAAAATTGCAAAGAGATATTCCTGGTGATGTTTAATAATCGAGCTTGCGCCAAGAGTCCACCATCTGTAGAATCAGTCGCATGGCTATCGTTGACGCCTCTCCGGCGAGTGACAAACCTGCGTTAGAGTTTCAAGCGGTGATGGCTCGCCTCTCCACCACGATTGCCTTTTGCCTCATGCTGTTCGTGACAGGGATGTACATTGTGTCTCCCTACTTCGCCTGGCGGTGGATGCAGATTCCCTTTATGGGGATATTTGTCGAGCCCACTTTAATTTTTAGCGGCGCGTCGTCTCCGAGCGGAGAAAGTTGGGCATTAGCCAATGCCGGGCTCACCTACCCTGATCGATTGATCGCCATTGATAATCACGTCGTCACGTCACCTGATGATGTGAGCCGAACGCTGGAAAAGTATTCCATCGGCGACACGATCCTCATTACATATGAAAAAGCCAGTGGCTCATCGTTGGGTCCATGGAAAATTCAGGGGCAATCTAGCGCGCACATCCAGCTCAGCCGCTTTTCATTCCAAAGTCAGGTAAATTATTTTCTCCTTCCTTACTTAATTGGACTCACCTTTTTGATCACCGGAGCGTGGGTGTTCTATGTGCGGCGCAACGAAAACTCTGGCCGGACGTTTGCCATGTTCTGCGCCTCCATGGCAGTGTTGATCGGCGGGGTGTTTGATCTTTACACCACAAAAATTTTTACAACCGCCTGGACATTTTTTGTGCCGCTGATCGGCGGCAGCGTGTTTGCTTTGGGGCTGATCTTTCCGCAAGAAACACGGTTCGTCAATAAGCGCCCTTATCTTTCTTGGTTGGGCTACGCGCCGGCATTGATCTTGATCGTGATCGGCGAATGGATGCTGAACGTCCCCCGCCTATACGCCACCGCCTGGCTTGCTTCCTATTTATATGCGGCACTCGGCGCTGTCTTCTTCATTCTGATGAATATCTACCGTTGGCGGCAAGCCGCCTCGCCGATTGTGCGCTCACAAAGCCGCATCACTGTCGCCGCCTCTGCCCTCGGGTTCACGCCCATTATTTTCTGGCTCGTCTACTCCAACTTCGTTGACCCCACCTTCGGATTCAACGCGCTCTATCATTTCACGCCATTGATCGCGTTTCCATTGGGCATTGCCTACGCCATCCTACGCTATCGCTTGCTCAAAACCGAATACCTTCTTAGTCGCGGATTGATCTATACCATTTTGATCGTGCTGACAATGGTCGGGTATGGATTGCTTGTGACTGGCGCCTCAACCTTGCTGGGTTCTATCTTGACGGCAAACTCACCGGCGCTAATCGCCATCTTGGTGCTTCTCCTTGTTTTTGGACTCAACCCGTTGCGGCTATGGCTGGAGAGTAAAGTAGATGCGTTCTTCTTTAGAAGCCGGTTGGGTTACAGACAACAACTGCAAGAGTTTAGCCGCGTGTTAACCGAGTCGGTTGACCTGCCGCTGATCGCCAATGAGATTCGACATCTGCTCGACAACGCTCTCAAGCCCGCTCACCTCTATATTTTCTTGCGTGATCGCGCCCGCGTTGAATACGAAGCCTATACCGCCGACGGACGCGACCCGACAGACATTCGCTTCAACGCAGAAAGCTCATTAGCCCGTTCACTCACGTCACGACGCACTGTGCTGTACCTGGCGCCCGATGCGCCATTGCCCTCTATACTCTTGCGTGATCGAGCGCGGCTTGCCGTGCTGGGTTCAACGATCTTCGTCCCGTTGAATAGCAAGAACGGTTTGATCGGTTGGTTAGCCTTAGGCAACAAACTTTCGGGGCAACCCTACTCCTCGCAAGACTTAGATTTTCTTGAATCACTCACCGATCAAAGCGCGTTGGCAATTGAACGGGCGCAAGCAGTGGCGACGTTGGAGAAACGCTTGAACGAACTGAACGTTCTCAGTCAGGTGTCGCAAGCCATTAACTTCTCTGTCTCGTTTGATGATCTTTTAGAGCTGGTCTATGCCCAAACAGGTCGGGTGCTGGATGTGAGTAACTTTTCCATCGTGCTGCACCAGCCGCGCACGCGCAAACTATCGTACGCGCTTCATGTAGAAAAGAGTGAACGCATCCCCTCGTTGGAGCGCACGGCGTGGGATTACGGCGAAGGATTAGTGAGCGAGATCATCCGCAGCGGTCAGCCGATTCTCACAGACGACTATTTGGGCGAGTGCGCCCGCCGCCGAGTCGCCCCACTCACCCGTCCCTATCAAGCCTGGATGGGCGTGCCGCTCAACGTCGGTGTAGGAACGTTAGGGGCGATGGTCATTTCATCATTCGACGTGGGGCGCGCCTTCACCGATGATCAACTAAAGATATTCACCGCCATCGCCGATCAAGCGGCGACGGCAATTGATAAATCGCGCCTCTATCAGCAAACCGAACAACGCGCGCGGCAGCTCGCCACGCTCAACCAAGTGGCGCAGACGATCACCTCCACCCTCGATCTCGAACCACTGTTGCAACAAGTGTTAGAGAGCGCCGTAAATATTTTGGCATCTGAAGCGGGCAGCTTGTTCTTGCTGGATGAAGAAACGGGCGAGTCGATTTTCAAGAACACGGTGGGACCTGTGGCGCGCAATTTAATCGGCAGCCGCGTCCCCGCCGGGCGCGGCATCGTCGGCGAAACGGCAAAGTCGGGGCAGCCGATCATCGTCAACGACACCAGCCATGATCCGCGTTGGTTTCAACAAGCCGATCAAACGACAGGCTTCCTCTCGCGCGCGGTGTTAGCCGTGCCGCTCCGCATCAAAGATCGCACCATCGGCGTGATCGAAGTGATCAACAAGCGCGATGGCTCGCCGTTCGACGAGGAAGACACCACATTGCTCACCGCCTTCGGCGGGCAAGCGGCAGTCGCCATTGAAAACGCGCGGCTGTTCAATTCAACCGATCAAGCGTTGGCGGCGCGCGTCGAAGAACTCTCGGTGATGCAGCGTATTGACCGCGAATTGAATGCCGCGCTCGACGTCAAACGAATTTTTAGCTACGTGCTGGATCGCGCGCTGGCGCTTACCGGCGCAGACGCCGCCCTGGCCGGTATTGTGCTGGAAGAAGGTTTTGAGATCGTCGCCCATCGCGGATACGGCGAGTCCATTAAACCGTTCATAGAAAACGCTGCGCCACTTGGCAAGGGACTCATTGGGCGCGCAATTACTACAGGGCGCGTGTCGTTGACGAAGAATGTGAAATCCGAATCGGATTACATTGAAGTCTTGCCGAGCGCAGTAGCGCAATTGACCATCCCGATGCGCCGCGAAGATCAAACGTTGGGCGTGGTGGCGATTGAATCGAGCAACCCCGATTGCTTCAACGATGACAACGTGGAATTTTTAGTGCGCCTCGCCGACCACGCGGCGATCTCATTAGCCAACGCGCGGCTGTATGCCGAAGTGAATGCCGCCAACCTTGCCAAGAGCGAATTTGTGTCCTTCGTCTCGCACGAACTTAAAACGCCCATGACCTCCATCAAAGGGTATGCCGATTGGTTGAGCGCGGGCGCGGTGGGACCCCTAAACGAAACACAACAACAATTCATCAACATCATTCAGAGCAACGTTGAGCGCATGACCACTATCGTCTCTGATCTGGCGGATGTGGCGCGGATTGAATCGGGTCGTTTGAAGTTGGAGACGAAGGAGATGCAGTTCCAAACTGTGGTTGACGAAGTGATACGCTCGTTGCAAGGGCAGTACGATGCAAAGCAACAAACATTGTTGATGGATGTGGAATCGGATTTGCCGCGGGCGTGGGGCGACCATATACGTTTGGTGCAGGCGTTAACCAACTTGATGAGCAACGGTTACAAGTACACGCCCGTCGGCGGCGCTGTGACTCTGCGCGTGCATCGCGCGAAAAATATCTGGGATGCGAAAGGCGCGGCAGAGGTGCTGCACGTTTCAGTGCAAGATACCGGGTACGGCATCTCGCCCGCCGATCAGAAAAAGATCTTCACCAAATTCTTCCGCGCAGAAGATCGATCTATCCGTGAAGCACCCGGCACAGGTTTAGGTTTAAATATCTTCAAGCAGTTGATCGAGCTAAGCGGCGGCAGAGCGTGGTTTGAGAGCGAGTTGGGGAAAGGCAGCACGTTTCACTTCACCGTTCCCGTTGCAAGTGCGATGAAAGCTTCAGGGCAAGTGGCGGCATCACCGAATTAAACGTAGAGACGTTCCGTTGGAACGTCTCCGAGACCCAGATCCCAGATCTCCGAGTTCTTAAAGAACTCGGAGATCTACGTTGGAACGTCTCCGAGACGACCCATCGGGTCGTCTCTACGATTACGTAACGTGTTTCTTGATCTTCTCTAACAATTTGGGTTTCGGTTGAAAGCCGGTGATCCGTTCTTCCGCTTTGCCCTCTTTAAATAAGATCAGCGTGGGGATGCTCATCACGCCGTACTGCATGGTGGTTTGCACGTTGTGATCGGTATTGATCTCCAGCACACGCATCTTGCCTTCATACTCATCGGCGATCTGTTGAACGATGGGTTTGAGTTGCTTGCACGGCGCACACCACTCGGCAGAGAAATCTACTAAAACGGGTATATGCGATTCTAATACTTCTGAGTTAAATTTATCATCGGATGTCTCGGCAATTGTTGCCATTCTTGTCATCTCCCTTTTAAACAAATTTGACACTGTTTTCTTGGACTGATATTATCTCATA
>CAKKQG010000441.1:0-3607 GCA_919901875.1 Anaerolineales bacterium | reverse complement strand
GGCATTCGCGAAAAATATGGTTTGCCCTACAGCCCGGCGACGATCCGCAACGAGATGACCGAGTTGGCAGAGCAAGGTTTGATCCGACAGCCGCACACGTCTGCCGGGCGTGTGCCGACTGAAGAAGGCTATCGTTACTTCGTTCAACAGTTGTTGGGAGAAGTGGAACTGCCTATGGCTGAACAAAACACGATCAGCCACCAGTTTCATCAAGCACACGGCGATGTGAATCAATCGCTGCGCTTAGCGGCGTCAGTCATTTCACAGCACGGACACGGCGCGGCGATCATCACTGCGCCGCGCACACAGTCCACACTTTTTAAACATGTGGAATTGATCGCCACTTATGGTCGCCAAGTTTTGTTGATCGTCGTGTTGGTCGGCGGCGAAGTCCGGCAGCAAGTGTTGGTGCTTGCCGAACCCGTATCACAACAACAATTAAGCGAAGCGGCAGGGCGGCTTAACATCGCATTTGAAAATCTCGACTCGGAAGGCATATATCTTGCCTCATCGCGTTATCCAACGTTTGAACAAGAGATCGCCCGCATGATCGCCGACATGATGAGCCGCCGCGATATGCCGCAAGCCAACGATATCGTGTTCGAAGGCATGAGCCGCGTCTTAGCCGAGCCGGAATTTGCCGACAGCAACGCCGCGCGACAAACGCAGAAGGCGCTCGAAGGGCATACCTTCTTGCAACAATTTCTTTCCAAGGTACTCAGCCCCAACGTGGGCAGTGTGCAAGTCGTCATCGGCGGCGAGGGCAATTGGGAGGAACTTAAAGATTGTTCAATGGTCTTAGCGCGTTACGGTGTCAACAACGTTGCCACTGGCGCGCTTGGGATTGTGGGACCCACTCGCATGGCCTACGGTCGAGCGATCTCAACCGTGCGCTATGTGGCTGAACTAATGACGGATTTGGTGAATGAGGCATATGGAGACTCCTAACGAAGAAATTTTTCAAGATGAAGATGAAACGGTGATGCCGTCGTCGCCTGCCCCAACGGCGACGGCGGAAGCCACCGATAAACTCGATCCTTTGGCTCCGCTCAAAGCGGAACTTGAAGCAGCCCAAGCGAAGGCGGCAGAAAATTTAGACGGCTGGCAACGTGAACGCGCCAACTTCACGAATTACAAGAAGCGCCTTGAGCGCGAACAAGCCGAAGCGAATCAAAACGCCTCGGCAACGGTCTTGACTCGTTTTCTGCCGGTGATTGACGATTTTGAACTCGCCCTCAAGAATATGCCCACGAATGACGAAGCGGCAAAGTGGGCGCAGGGCGTGGCGTTGGTTCAACGCAAGTTCATCTCCTTTTTGGAGAACGAAGGCATCAAGCGCATCGAAGCCGAAGGTCAGTACTTCGATCCAAATTTTCACGAAGCAGTCGTGCATGAGGAATCGGACAAGCCAGAGAATCAAATTATTGAAGTGCTGCGTCACGGTTACAAACTCGGCGAGCGCGTCTTGCGCCCGGCGTTGGTTAAAGTATCAAAAGGGAAATAGATTTTCAACACGAATGACTCGAATAGACGAATGAGACGAATACAACAAAAAATTATTCGGAATATTCGTTCATTCGTGACATTCGTGATTAAAGTATTTATCAAGAGCAGAGAGGATTTTATATCATGGCAAGAATAGTAGGTATCGATCTCGGCACGACAAACTCGGTGGTCGCAGTGATGGAAGGCGGCGAACCCGTTGTGATCCCTTCGTCCGAAGGGGCGCGGCTCATTCCATCGGTTGTCGCCATCAACCCTAAAACGGGCGAGCGGCTCGTCGGGCAAGTAGCGCGTCGTCAGGCAGTGACGAATCCGGAAAACACGATCTTCTCCATCAAACGATTCATGGGTCGCAAGTTCGCCGACGCCGAAGTGCAACGGGCGATCAAACTCGTGCCGTATAAAGTGAGCGCCGCGCCCAACGGCGATGTGCGCGTGCATATGGGTGGCAAAGAATATTCACCGCCGGAGATCAGCGCGATGATCTTGGCGAAGATTAAACAAGACGCCGAAGCCTATCTAGGTGAAACCGTCACGCAAGCGGTCATCACCGTGCCGGCATACTTCAACGACTCGCAGCGTCAGGCGACTAAAGACGCCGGGCGCATTGCCGGTCTCGAAGTTCTGCGTATCATCAACGAACCGACGGCGTCATCGTTGGCGTACGGTTTGGATCGCAAGAAAGACGAGACGATTGCCGTATACGATCTGGGCGGCGGCACGTTTGACGTTTCGATTCTTGCCGTAGGCGATGGCGTGTTTGAAGTGCGCTCCACCAACGGCGACACATTTTTGGGTGGCGATGATTTTGATATTCGCATCTTGGATTGGATCGCCGATGAGTTTAAACGCGAGAACGGAATCGACCTGCGTTCAGATCGCCAAGCGTTGCAGCGTTTACGAGAAGCGGCAGAGAAAGCCAAGATCGAACTTTCCACAGTGATGCAGAGCGAGATCAATTTGCCATTCGTCACCGCCGACGCCTCGGGTCCCAAACATCTCACGCTCAACCTCTCGCGTTCCAAACTGGAACAGCTGACCGATGATCTGATCAAGAAATCTATCGGACCCATGCAAAGCGCATTGAGCGACGCCAAACTTAAATCGAGCGACATTCACGAAGTGGTAATGGTCGGCGGCATGACTCGTATGCCTGCCGTGCAAGAGATCGTGCGCAAGACGTTTGAGAAAGAGCCGCACAAAGGTGTGAACCCGGATGAGGTCGTGGCGATTGGCGCGGCGATCCAAGCCGGTGTGTTGGGCGGCGAAGTGAAAGATGTGCTGCTGCTCGACGTGACTCCGTTGACCTTGAGCATCGAGACTCTGGGCGGGGTAGCGACTCCGTTGATTGAACGTAATACCACGATCCCGGCGAAGAAGAGTCAGGTGTTTTCCACCGCCGCCGATATGCAAACGTCGGTTGAGATTCACGTCGTGCAAGGTGAACGCCCGATGGCGGCTGACAATAAATCGTTGGGTAAATTTATCCTCGACGGCCTCCCCCCCGCTCCGCGCGGTATACCGCAAGTGGAAGTCACATTCGACATCAACGCCGATGGCATCCTCAATGTCAGCGCATCAGACAAGGCAACGAATCGCAGTCAGCACATCACTATTCACGCTTCGTCCGGTTTGGAAAAATCTGAGATCGAGCGTATGAAGAAAGATGGGGAGAAATACGCCGCAGAAGACAAGCAACGGCGCGAGAATATTGAAGCACGCAACGCCGCCGACTCGGCGACCTACGTGGCTGAACGCGCGGTGAAAGATTTGGGCGACAAGGTCGACGCCAATGTGAAATCGCAGATCGAAGAAAAGGTGAAAGCGATCCGCGAAGCGTTGAATAACAAAGACGCCGACACTGCCTTACTGCAACGTATGACATCAGAATTGAATCAGATCATGCAGCAACTTGGCGCGGCGGCTTACGGCGCGGCGGGGCAACCCGGCGGCGCAGGCATGGACGGCAACCCCGATGGCGGCACTCCACCGGATGATAATGTGGTGGATGGAGAATTTAAAGAAAAGTAAGAAGATCAAACTTCAAACTCCAAAACAACAAACTTCAAATTTGGAGTTTGAAGTTTGTTGTTTGATCTTTTTC
>CAKKQG010000440.1:6283-10097 GCA_919901875.1 Anaerolineales bacterium | reverse complement strand
GGTAACCGGCTCCGTTTTCGGCGTTGGGGTATCCTGTCTCTTTGACAGCATTTGCCCACAGGAAGTAATAAGGCTCGTCGGGATCTTTGTTAGTAGGGAGATCGTTTCTAAGCGATGTAGATCTTAACCAACTGGCAGCCCAGAGGATAAGAAAGAGTGTTGACCACCATGCAAGAGTAGTCAGGGGAATAGTAGATCGTCTCATGTATATAGATGTTAATTATTCGAGTCGGGTTTCTGCCGGATTCTCAAATCCAGACACCTCTCACAATCCGTCGCGCTGCACAGTAGTGCCGTTGGGTCTTTGCGTATGAGAGTCTGGATGATCTTCACCAGATCATCTGCCGGGATGCGTTGAATTGTTGACGTGCCGATCTGCCCGCGTTTGACGATGCGTTGAATATGAGGGACGAGAGCATTGAAGCCTGATGAGTCGCCGGGCCAGCTTACGGCAACGATAGAGTCGGATGTAAGCGCCCAGCGTGTAAACAGTTTTCGTCCGGCGCGCTGTTCGCCAACGTGGATCATGGTGTTCGTCGCGTGTGAGGTGCCGAGCATCAATACATCGCCACCGTGATCGGCGACCCGGGCAAAGGGCGTGAGGGGGTCCTCAAGTTTTTGCGAGGCAAGAATTTCATTCGCATATTTTCCTACTGCCACACACGACATCACCGGATGATCGCTGCGCTTCGCCGATGGGTGATGGCGGAATGTTTCAGGGATAACGCCAATGTCTTTGTGAATCTTAAGGTCGGGATTCCAGAATTCGGCTTCTACGTTGTCGGCGGCGACACCGTAGCTCAGGCCGTTGTTTGCCGGACCCGCTTCGGGAGTCACCATCGTTTGATAGGTGAAGGCGGGCATCACAATTGTTCCACACACGGCGAGCAACGCGCCAATCACTGTCTCCGCGCCGCCGACGACGTGACCGAACGATTTGAGCGATGAATGAACGACGACGATGCTGTTTTGGTTAAGACCGATCTCGCGCAAGCCGCGCACCACATCGCGATAGCCGATTTGAATTGAAAGGGGTTGAGTCGGAGTTCCCAGTAACACAGTGTTAAGCGTTGCGAAGTTCGCGCAGTTGAATTGTGGCGTACTCTAGGCTGCGTTCTGCCCACCACTGTACGGTGCGAAGACCAAACGTATTGTGACGACCACTTCGATTCCAATCATGCGGTGACAAGGCGCGCAAGAGGTTGAGTTCAGTGTGCCGGATAGTGATGTACTCGTTGAGAATCGATTCAATGGATTCTGATGGATCATAATGTTCCACTTCCCAACGCTCTATCGGGAAGGTTTCCATAGACGGCGACTCTTCGGCAATAATCTTTTGCAAACGCGCGCTGTAAGCGTGTTTTTCCATGTTGCGCAATCGAGCGATGATCTGGTGCGGCGACATCTTGTCCGACTGTGTGGGACGATGAATCTTCTCTGGAGAGATAGCGTGCACTGTTCGAGTGATCTCATTGGGGATCGATTCGAGTTGATCTAATAATCGGGCGCGATAATCGTAGAGTTGATCCATGTTGATTCGACACGCAGTGTTTTTAAAACGGCGCGTCTTTGTTTATTTCTTCATCGGCGCGGTCTTGTTGAATCGCACGCGCATCATTTGACTCAAATGTTCCCACGTATGCCCCAAGGCGTATTCGGCGAGCCACTGCGCGCTGATCGATCCGCGCGTGGGATGTTGACCGGCGCGCGACCAATCGGCGTTTTCGAGCAGGGCGATCTCTTGAGCGCGGGCGTCTACAAAATCGGCGAGCAGTTGATGGATAGTGAGTTTCGAAGTTGCCTGTTGTTTCATCTGCTCCGCTTCATCAAAGATCACCAGTTGCGGATTGTCTTCCTCGATGATGCGCTTGATCCGCAACAGGAAGACATGGCGCTCTGCCATTGCGATGTGCAGCATACATTCCCATGCCGACCATTCATTCTCGGCAGGCTTCCACATCACCATGTCTTCGGAGATAGCATTCACTTCGTGCGTGAGTTGATGCGATTGGGCGCGGAGCATTCGTAGCGTGTAGTTGTCGGGTCTCATTAGGTTGTCCTTTTTAGTTTAGACCGACGCGGTTTCTAAAACCGCGTCGGTCTAAGAATTACAACTGATCAATAAACTGCGGCAAGTATTCTGCCAGCGGAGTCGCGTTGCCTTTTGCTTTTCGTTCCAGATATTGCATGACGGCTTCGATGATGGTGGGCATGATCAAAATATGTTTGGTGCGCCGCTCGTATAAAGCAAAGGCATCACCCGAGCCGGGGATGATTCGATTCATGAAGAGGGTGGTTGCGCCGTAGTTAAAAAGTTCGGCGAGCTGCAGCGCCCAAGATGGATGGGTTGTGCGGAGCTCATCGGGCAGAATTAAATCTTTCGCTTTTGGCGCGGTGGCGGTGACTACTTGTGGATTCTGAGCGATCACGTTGTCCAACATCGCTTGGCAAAAATCGTGAATGACGAGTCGAACCACATGCTCACGATCATCGGCGAAGGGCCACGGCGGGCTTTCGCCAACGGCTTTGCGTGGCACGATGATCGAGTAGGCGCGATCCCCAATTTTGATTCCAAATGAGTGCGTGGTTGGATAAGCGAGATTGGGATGAACGATCAACTCGCTCGGCGCGTCGCCGAACACTTCGCGCAAGAATAAAGCGAAGTCCACGTCCTTGATATGTTGATGCACGGCGTCCACCGATTCGTTCCACACAGCGTTATGCTCTTTCCAATACGAATCTAAATTTGCTTTCGCCGAAAAATCGTTGAGGCGTTTGCTGAATGATTCATCATCGGCGAGGGCGCGGTCGAAGAAAGCGGAGACTTCGATTCCAGTTTCGAGATCGTTCTGGATGTGAGTTGCCGCGTCGGCTTGGTTCAATGCTTCAACGTGTTTCCGCAATGACGCCGCCTCGTGATGCACCCCGCGCGGCAAAGGCTTTTGTTCCGTCACGACCCACGACGTGGCGGCGAGAACGGCAGAGGTGTTGCGGATTCGAGAATCAATCGTAACAGTAACCATCAGTTAGCTCATCACTTTTCCGCCATCTACGTTGAACGCTTGACCCGTGATGTATTTTGATTCATCGGAACAGAGAAAAATTACTAGACCTGTTACATCATCGGGTTCGCCGAGTCGGGCTTGCGGAATATCTTCCATCCACTTTTTCATCTGCGTTTCGTTCTGTCGCAAGTGCGCCGTCATCTCGGTGATGATCACGCCGGGGCAAACGGCGTTGACGCGGATATTATAAGCGGCAAACTCGCGGGCGCACTCCCGCGTGAATCCAACGAGACCTGTTTTGCTGGCGACGTAGGCGGCGCGATCACGCAAGCCTGCGGCGCGTCCGGCAATCGAAGAGATGTTGACGATGGCGCCGCCACCTTGTTCCTTCATCGCCCGCCCCACTGTTTGCGAGCAGAGAAACGCGCCCTTAAGATTCACGTTGAGGGTGCGATCCCACGCCCACTCGTCCATCGTCAGGATCGATCCAGTGGGTTCAACTCCGGCGTTGTTGATCAACACATCCACGCGCCCGAACTTTTCGATGATCTCGTAATGCATCGTTTGCACGGCAAGTTTATTGGATACGTCGGCGACGATGTTGATCGCTTCGCCGCCCGCTTTGTTGATCTCAGTGGACGCCGCCTCTGCCGTGTCGGGGTTGATGTCGTTGACGACCACTTTTGCGCCCAACTGCCCAAAGCGCAAAGCAATCGCTTTGCCAATGCCGCGACCCGAACCGGTGATTAAAACTATTTTATCTTTCATCAGTGTATAGGGTGGCGCGTATTTCGTATTGCGTAATGCGT
>CAKKQG010000440.1:4946-6183 GCA_919901875.1 Anaerolineales bacterium | reverse complement strand
TGCGCCGCGCCCGAAGATACGATTGAGCATGAAGGTATTGTAAAACAGATCGCGCATCATGGTAATGATCTTGAAGTAATGAAGAAAACGATCATTGAGTCGGCGCGGATACTCTTTGAGTCCTTCGATTGAGAATTCACGAGCGTTGATGATGCACTCGGCGGCGATCTGCCCCGACTCTAACGCATAATCAATGCCTTCACCAGTGAAGGGGTTGACCAAGCCAATCGCTTCGCCAACTCCGATCCCGCCGTTGACCATGAGCGTTGAGTTTTGAAAATCTACGCGCAAAGGGTAGCCTTTGATTGGGCTAGAGGGTTTAGCGTCTTTGATCATCTCACGCACACGGGGATGATCACGATAAAATTTTTCGAGCAGTGTGCGCGGTGATGTTTCTTTTTTGCCGAAATATCCTGCGCCGATGTTGGCTGAGGTGGGTGATGTAGGAAACATCCAAGCGTAGCCCGGCAGTGGGACGTGATCGAAATAAAACTCGAGTCGGTCAGAGAGGGGCGGCAGGTTCTCAAAATATTGGCGGGCGGCGACCATGAGAGTCGGTTTGCGCGGCAGGAGTCCGAGTCGGGTTAAGAATCCGGTTGCCGCGCCAGTGGCGGCGAGGATCAGTTTGGCGTTGACGATGTGATCACGTCCGCGCAGGCCGATCACACGATCCGACTCTTTAATCACGTCGGTTGCGTCAAAGTTGTAAAATTTCGCGCCCGTTTCGAGCGCGCGTTTTTGAATCACATCGTCGAGAATCATGCGTGGGGCGATGAGGGTGTAATGCGGAAACCTGTTCATGCGCGGCACGGTGGCGCGACAAAGTTGGCTGGAGGGGGTGTAGAAATCTAAATGATTAATGATTGAAGATTGAGCAGTCAGTGTTTCGAGCAAGCCCATTGCATCAAGAATATGCAAGGCGCGCGGGCTGACTGCATCGCCGCACGTTTTGTCGCGCGGGAAATTTGATTTATCAATCAGCGCAACGTCGAATCCGTGACGCGCCAAAAAATAGGCGGTGGCTGAACCTGCCGGTCCTGCGCCGACGATGGCGATGTCGTGTGTGTGTGTGATCATGCGGGCGAGATTTTACCATTGACGAGTATAATCTTTGGCGATTAAAGACTTGTCCTGAGCGAAGTCGAAGGATTGGAGATTAGAGATTGAACATTGAATGTCATAAAGACGCAACGGTTTTTGAAAAACTTGAAAATGAATGGAACGAACTTCTTTCACG
>CAKKQG010000440.1:2556-4846 GCA_919901875.1 Anaerolineales bacterium | reverse complement strand
CCCCGAAGTGGTCGCAAGCCATCCTCTCCAACATCCCCGAATGGACGCCGACTCCGAATACGTTGCAGCGTCTCGCCGTTGAATCTGGGATGAAGGCTGAGGTGACTCAAATTGACGTTTGCCCGATTGTGAATCTCCCCGATTCGTTTGGAGCATATCTGGCGCAAATTGATAAGAAACAGCGACACGAGATCAATCGCAAACTGCGCCGCGCCGAAGGCGGTGAAGATAAAGTGACGTGGTATATCGTGGACTCGTCGCGCGACATTGACTCTGAAACCGAGTCGTTTATGACGTTGATGGCGAGCGCGGCAGAAGATAAAGCGAAGTTTCTTACGCCGAAGATGCGCGATACGTTTAAAGATTTGTTTGCTACGATGCAGCATCTTGGTTTGTTGCAACTTGCGTTCTTAGAGATTAACGGCAAGAAAGCCTCGGCATATGCACAATTCGATTATGCGAATCGAATCTGGGTTTATAACTCTGGCTTTGACGTTGACGCGGCAAGCACGCTCTCACCGGGTTGGGTGTTGTTGGCGAAGTTGATCGATCAGGCGATCCAAAACAAGCGCGCGGTATACGACTTTATGCAGGGCAGCGAGATTTATAAATATCGTTTTGGGGGGAAGGATACGGGGGTGTTTCGTGTCACTCTCGTGCGCAGTTAATTCAGTTTTCGATTGGCGATTAAATCTTTTGCCCAGTCCGCATCGTCGTCTGCCAGTGGCGGCACAGGGGGATTCGTGTAATTCAATCGCAGATCAAACGAGGCGCGTTCATAGAGATCATGCAGAATTGTATTTAACTCTAGCGGCGGCTCTTTATCACCGGGCAATAGAGGCAAGGTGAACGCGGGAATCTTTTGGCGCACGCTAAAAGGATACAACTGCCCGCGAATCCCGCGCGACCCGCGTCTGATCAGAATCCTGTAATCACTCCGAATCTTTTGGCTCACCGGCATCGGCGCTCCGGCGCGGAGTAAATCAATTTCCACCAGATTGGTGCGGCTGGAAAAAATCGCCAGGCGTTTTTCTTCGTAATCTTTCCGCCCTTGACTATTCTGTTTGTTGCCCGGTGAAAGCAATTCAACAATGGTGATCACCTGCCCGCCTTCGGCTTCGCGGACTTCCAAATAAGTTTCCTCGATTTCATCTTTCACAGGCACTTCCACTTCGACAAAACCGGCGCTTGCCAATGGCAACGTGCTGACCCGTTGTGGTCCCTCGTAAGGAAGCACTGTCAGATCAGGACGACCCACAAACACCAAACCATCAATGTCCAGTGTGTAGACGCGGCTCTCCAACGCAATGTAATAGCGAGGTCGAAGCACAGGCGCCAGCGCGTCGCGCATGGCGGCTATCAGGCTGTTATGAACATCGGGCCACAACGCCGGATGTTCAAGATAAGGATCCATTCCCGGAAACGGCGATCTCATGTCGCTATTCTATGCCTCACCATTCGTCACGTCAATTGCCTATTTCCCATTGCGTCTCAAAGAATCGCTCCTCGCCGGGCTTCAACGTCATCAACGGGCTCAACCATTCCAATTCCATGTAATCGGGATTGGAGTTGCTCCACGCTTCGAGATTCGATTCATCGGCGTGAGGGTGATTGGGTGATGCGGAGAATCTAACGGTGATGCCGCCGCGCCAACCTTTTGCTTGATACGTTCCCCACCCTTCGTCTGCGATCAACGCGCCTACTTTCCATTTAGAGTCGCCGTCGAATTTTAATTTCTTCGCTTTGAACTCATGCGGCTTGCCGTGAAGTTTGCGAATGTTTTTGATGGCATCGTTTGGAAACGTGGCGTAGCCCGGCACAGGAAATTGTGCCACACCCCACAGCGCCCATGTTTGATTCGTTGCGCTTACGTTCAACATCGCTTCGCGGATGAAGATTTTTGCTTCACGCGCGCGGAGGGTGATGCGCCGACTCAGCACCACACCCGCCCACTTGATGAGTGGGCTTCTTAACTCAATCGAAGCCGCCGCCGCAGAGTCGGCAACACCGACGATCTGCCACTCGCTCTGATCCATTTGTTCATCGGGCAGATCGATCTTCTTCCATTTTGATTGCGGGGCGATCCACGTTTTGTAGCCGCCCCAGTTCTTCCATCCTTTAACTTTTGCGCCCTCGAGCAGTGGTTCGTTGATCCATAAAAAATTTTTCTCGCCCACCGTTAATTCCATCACACGACCTGCGAGCGATGGAACGACGGTGAGCGAGAGGTGATCGTTAACGAGTTGATGCGCGGGGCGGTTGAAAAAAATTGTGTGGGTGATCGTCATGC
>CAKKQG010000440.1:0-2456 GCA_919901875.1 Anaerolineales bacterium | reverse complement strand
GTTGCGCCGATGAGCATCATGTTGGGTTCGCGCGTGCTACCCATGACGGCGATGATCGCCGGTGCGAAGGCAACCAGAACGGGAATGGCAACGACGAGTCCGTAGGCGATGCCGATGCCGAACAGAATCAACCCCAGCACAAAGACCGAAGTGAAGTTGGTCTTCAGCACATTGAATCCTTTTTGTATCGATTCGATCACGCCTTCTTTGTCCAGCACAATGGCAAATGAGGCGAACTCGGCGATCACTTGCAAGGCGATACTACCCGGAATAACAAGACATAACAGTGGGCAACAAATGATCCCGGCAAAGATGGCGACGAATCCAATGATGCCGACTCCGATCTTGAGACCGAGTATCTTAAGGAAGTTGCTCGTGCCAAGTGCCCACGCTTGTGAGAAAGTGACCGCGCCCGTTGACTCGGCGAGATCGATCCCGCCGATGAGCGCGCCCGTTGAAGCAACGCCCATCAAAAAAATTGCCAGGGCGATGATCAAACCTAAACATAGCAATGCGATGATCGCAATTGGCAAAGCGGGGCTGTTGAGAAACTCGCGCAGTTGAGGCGGCATATCCGGTTGCGGAAAGTTTCCGCCGCCACCGCTTGAGCTGCTTTGGTTCCAGCTAGTGCCGCTATTGAAGCTTCCGCTGCCCGAACTTAAGGCGACGAAGATTCCAAAAATCCACAACACTTTGTGTTTCCATGTAACCTGCCACGCACGCGAAAGAATGTTGCCGTAGTCCATGACTGCCTCCTGTAATTATGATGTGATGCGTGATGCTTCTTTATAAGTCAGAGTATAAAGCACAATGGTGAAGACGGCTGTCAAGATCATCAAAACTAACACGATCACGCCGACGATGATCAAGCCGACCACGATTACTATGATTCCAATTGGCGGCGACGCGATCATGATCAGGATGCCGACAAACACGGGGATGCCGATGAGGACGGCGGCGACCAATGCCACGCCCCCGCCAACTATCCCCGATGTGGCAATCACAAAAATAAACGCCCACCATCCCGTTTTGAAAACTGAGAACCCGCGTTTGAACGCCGCGCCCGGCTTTAAATCTTCAAGCGCGATGGACATCATTGCCAACAACAACACAATGCCCAACACAAAATTGATCGGCGCGAGGGCGGTTTGCAAAAACGATTCAAAACCTACGCCGAGCGAGCCGCGAAAAAACAACGCGATCAACGGCGGGGACAAGCTCAACCCGCCGATGATCATTCCGAAGATCACGCTCAAGGTGAGCAAACTCATCACGCGCTGTTTGCCAAGACTCAACGCTTCTTTAAATGACACACTTCCTTTATCTGCCGCAATCGAAGTGCCGTGCATGGATGAGGCTTGCAATATCCAAGAGATCGCCGTTGTGATCACGAGCGCGATCCAAGCGACAGCACCGATGATCAACCAAACATAAAAAGGAAGATCGCGCAGTGCGCGCTGCCATGAGGGGGTAAACGCTGTTGGTGACTCAAACGCCATTACCGCCGACACCCCGCCCAACACGCCCGCCAACGCCAACGCGGGAACGAAGGCGATGATTAACATGAAGTTGAGAATCCAAAGAGGATATGCGGTGAAGGTGATGCGGAAGGTGGATTTGAGGATAGCGTCGATTTTCAAGTATGAATTATCCATAGGACGCTTCGCGTGAAGGATGAATTATGAAAGATGAAGTGGTTTCATCCTTCATAATTCTGCCTTCATCCTTTGTCATTCCCACTCAATCGTCGCGGGCGGCTTGCTCGAAATATCATACACCACACGATTGACTCCCTTCACTTCGTTCACTATACGATTTGAAATACGAGCAAGTAAGTCGTAAGGCAAGCGCGACCAATCGGCGGTCATAAAATCATCGGTGGTTACGGCGCGCAAGGCAATTGTTTCTTCGTAAGTGCGCCCGTCGCCCATCACGCCGACAGATTTTACAGGAATCAAAACGGCGAAGGCTTGTGAGGTTTCGCCGCGCAACATCCCCGCATTGCACAGCTCGTCTGTAAAAATTTTATCGGCGGCGCGCAGTGTTTCGAGTCGCGCCCAAGTGACTTCGCCCAAACAACGGATGGCGAGACCGGGACCGGGGAAGGGCTGCCGCCACACCATCTCATCGGGCAAGCCGATTTCTGAACCCACAGCGCGCACTTCATCTTTAAACAAAAAGCGCAACGGCTCGATCAATTTAAAATATAAATCGTCGGGCAAGCCGCCCACGTTGTGATGCGTTTTGATCTTCGCCGCTTGTTCGCGTCCCTTGCCGCTCGATTCGACTACGTCAGGATAGATCGTGCCTTGCACTAAAAATTTAGCGTCACTGCCTAAACGTTTTGCTTCCCTCTCGAAAATGCGAATAAACTTCTCCCCAATAATTTTTCGTTTGCGCTCAGGGTCGGTCACGCTATGCAAGGCTTCCATAAAATCTTCGACGGCGTTCACGGG
>CAKKQG010000439.1 GCA_919901875.1 Anaerolineales bacterium | reverse complement strand
CGGCAGAATTTAATACGGCGATGGTGCATTTCTATCGCGGCGAGATTCAACGCGCTAACACCTGGCGCAACCGTTTGGACAACACGACGAACTGGGCAGTCCTCGCGGCGGGCGCGGCGATCTCGTTTGCTCTCTCCGGTCCTAATAATCATTATGGCGTGATCATTCTCGACACCTTCCTTGTCACATTGTTTCTGTGGATCGAAGCGCGGCGCTATCGTTATTACGAATTATGGAGTCATCGCGTGCGTTTGATGGAGACCGATTTTTTTGCGGCGATGCTGGTGCCGCCTTTTGCGCCCAACCCCGATTGGGCAGAGAGTCTCGCCGAGACGTTGTTGAGCCCGGAATTTCCGATCAGTATGTGGGAAGCGTTTGGTCGGCGCTTTCGGCGCAATTATTTTTGGATCTTTCTTGTGTTGGCGGCGGCATGGGCGCTTAAAAGTTTTCTGCATCCGTTTCCGGCTACGTCGTGGACAGAATTTATCTCGCGCTCAGCGTTGGGACCCATTTCTGGCGAAGCCATATTGCTCGCCGGTCTCATTTACAACGGTGGTTTATTTCTCATTGGCTTTGGCACTGCCGGGTTAACGCAAGCCAGCGGCGAAGTGCTGCCAAAGTTCGGTGAATTTCCGGTGCTGAGCCAGCTATGGCACGCCATGGAAATCCCCGAAGTTGCCGCCAGCAAATCGAAACAGAGAAGCGGCATCCCATCGCTGCGCCGCCGCCAACAATTATTGGCGATGATCATCTCCTCACAACCGCAACTCATTGCTGACCGTCTCCTCAAAGAAATGAAGCGAGGCGTGACGGCGCTGCATGGCGAAGGAATGTATACCCATCAGGAACGCAAAGTATTAATGGTCGCCGTCACGGTCACGGAACTGGCTCAAGTGAAAGCCTTGGTCAATTCGGAAGATCCCAACGCATTTGTCATCGTCACACCCGCCAGTGAAATTCTTGGGCGGGGTTTTCAACCGTTGAACGCATAAATCCAGAAATCAGACCTCCGAGTTCTTATCCACTCCGCTTCGCTACGGGACGCTTCGCGAGAACTCGGAGGTCTGGGAACGAACACCGTCAACTTGAACTAACATTGGCGCACGGCAATTGTCCTCTTTGTCTTATAACAACATTCCAACTACCCGCACTCAAATCTATCCACTTCATATCTGTCACTCTCGTCCAAACTTCTCTATCATGGCAAGGATAACTTGCTCTATCGAGTTGCTAATATGGGCGATGACGATCATCAATCTCCAATCTCCAACCTCCAATCTCCAATCATTCCCCTTTTCACTTCCATTGATCGCGGGTCATGCGGACTCGGCTTCGTCGCCAACCGTTATGGCAAACCCGATCATCAACTCCTCCAACTCGGGATTCAATCTCTCACCAACTTACAACATCGCGGCGCGTTAAACGCCGACGGTGTCACCGGCGATGGCGCGGGTATCCTCACCTCTCTGCCTAAACCATTCTTCGCCCGCGAGGCACAACGACTCACGCATCAATCAGTTGACCCGAATCGAATCGCCGTAGCGACTCTTTTCGTTCACCCCGAAACGCTCGACGACTGCCGCGCCATCTTTGAAGTTGCCCTCGCCGCCTCAGGGTTGCATCTCATCACTTGGCGCGACGTGCCGCACGATCCCAGTGGACTCGGCGCTTACGCCCGCGAGACTCAACCCCTCATCATCCAAGCCATCATCCAATGCCCCGAACTCCCCGCCGAAAAAATTGAACGCCGACTCTTCCTCACCCGCAAACGCTTTGATCGTGACGCGCGCGGACTCGCCCTCGCCGCCTATATCGTCTCCTGTTCGAGTCAAACGATTGTCTACAAAGGTCTGCTCCTCGCGCCGCAACTCTCCACCTTCTATGATGATCTGCGCGATCCCGATTACGCTCCGCACCTCGTCATCTTCCATCAACGCTACAGCACCAACACCCTGCCCTCGTGGCATCGCGCCCAACCCTTCCGCGTGTTGTGTCACAACGGCGAGATCAACACCATTCAAGGCAACATCGCTTGGATGGCGGCGCGCGAAGCGAATCTAAAATACGAGTCGCCCGACTTCCATTTACGTTCCGATGATCTCGCGCCTGTCATTGATCTGGATGGATCGGACACCGCTATGCTCGATAACACTGCCGAACTTTTGACTCGCGGCGGGCGCGATATTCGGCACACGATGGCGATGTTGATGCCGACGGCTTGGGAAAAAGATTCGGGGATGCCGCCTCGCGTGCGCGACTTTTATCGTTACCATGCCGCCCTCATGGAACCGTGGGATGGACCCGCCGCCATCGTTTTCAGCGATGGACGCATCATCGGCGCCTGTTTAGATCGCAACGGCTTGCGCCCCTTCCGCTATTTTATCTGCAAAGACGGCACCGTTGGCGCGGCATCCGAAGTCGGCGCCATCCCCATGCGGGCGATCAAAATGACTCACAAAGAACGTCTGGGTCCCGGGCAGATGTTTGCCGTTGACACCCAAACCGGCGAACTCCTGCACAACGCCGAACTTAAAGATCGACTCGCCGCAGGACAACCCTACGGCGAATGGCTTCAACAAAATTTACGCCCCGTCACGAATCGATCTTGGGCACTCTCCAGCAAATGGCT
>CAKKQG010000438.1 GCA_919901875.1 Anaerolineales bacterium | reverse complement strand
TAACACGAATGAGCGAATATCACGAATTTATTTTTCGTTGCTCTATTCGTTAAATTCGTATATTCGTGACATTCGTGATTAAAGTGCGTAAGCCTACAAGAATACGGAGATGTAACAATGAGTGACTCACTTAATTCAGATCGCCGAAATTTTTTGTTGCAAGCGATTCTGTTCACCGGCGGCGGATTGATCGTCGGCGGCGCGGCAGCGATGGCGACAAACCGATTCACAGTTGCGTTGCCAACGGCGGCACTCCAAACAACGTCGCCGTTGATCCCCGCGTCTACCTCATCACTCCAAACGCAGACTCAGATCGCCCAATTGCAGAGCTTACTAAAATCATCGCAAGACTCGCTGACGCAATCGCAGACGCAACTGCAACAAACGCTGACCAAAAACGCCGAACTGCAAAACTCGCTGACCGAGAAAAAAACTGAAGCCGACAAATTGCGAACACAACTCGCTGAGGCGCAAACGCAACTTGAGAAATATAAAAAGTTAATGGCGTTGTTTGAGAAGCTGGACAGCGTAAAATTTGATAAGTTAGTGATGGATGGTTTGACGGCGGCGAGCGCGGGCTTCCTCACCGTGCTGGCGGCGACGCCATTGGTGGCTGCCGGGTTGGAGATCGCCCGCGCCCTGTTCGATAATTTTGAGAAACAACTGGCGCTCTTCCGTGCCAGCGTGGATTGGTTGAAGAGTCAGATCGATTCGCTCAACGGCAACATTGGCGTGGTCGAGGCGGCGATTGGGCAAGCGATGAAGTCGCTCGACCCGTTGACCAGCCGCATGACTCAACTTGTGGATTTCATTCTCGCCAACTTGCCGTTTGGCATTGGGCAATCCATTAAGATCACTCTGAAAGCGATCAACGATCTGTATCAATCGCTGCCGCCGTTGGCGACGGGTATGGCGGCGCAAGTGCTAAACGTCTTGATCGACCCGTTTAGCGCGAGCGAGAAGAGTTTGGCGCAAACGCTCCTCAAACCGATCCGCGAAAAAATGTTTGACCCCAGCGAGAAGATGGCGACGCAGTTTAAAACTCTCAACGATATTTATTTGCGCGACCTGCACTTGCCTGTGCGTGGAGCGATAGATGATCGCGCCAAAGTGTTAGGCGAGATCGCCGAGTATCGAAAAGCGAACAGCCTATAGCCGATGGCGAATAGCAAATGGCAGATAGCGAATAGCCATACGCGATATGCTATAAGCCATCTGCGATATGCCACACCCCCTTGCGTCGTTTCTTCCCTCTCCTCTTCGTCATATTAATTTGCCTGCCCGCCGCGCTTCCATATTTCGGCGGCGACATTCCGCGCAGTAATGATTCGCTGGCGCACTTCTATCGCGCCGTGGAATTAGATCGACTCGTCCGCAGTGGAATCTTTTTCCCGCGATGGGCACCTGATCTCGCGCTGGGATACGGCTACCCCATCTTCAACTACTTCGCTTACGGCTCGCACTATCTCATCGTTCTCTTCCACTTCACGGGATTATCGTTGTTGGCGTCGCTGCGCCTTGCTTATATTTTTGCGCTCGTGTTGTCGGGCGTGGGCGCGTTTTTGCTGGCGCGAGATGTTTGGGGCGACGAAAATTCAAAGACTTCCGAAGTCTCGCAGACTTCGGAAGTCTGGGCGGGAATCGTTTGCGCCGTTGCTTACACCTACAGCCCTTACATTCTTTACACGGCGCATGTGCGCGGCGGTCTTCCAGAAAATCTTGCGCTTGCCTTTTTCCCTCTCGCGTTGTGGGCAGTGCGCCGCGCGCTCATCGGCGACAGCAAATTTATCATCATCGCCCCGCTCACCATCGCGGCGATCATCGTCTCGCACATCGGCATGACGATTCAACAACTGCCGTTCATCGCCGCCTTTGGAATTTTTGTGATCGTCACTCAACCGCTTACCACCACGCGTCGCTTGGGGAGTTGGATTTGGGGAGCGGGCTTGCTCTTCATTATCTTCGCCCTCGCCTTAAGTCTCACCTCAGCCGTTTGGGTGCCCGCCGTCACCGAGCTGCCTTACGTGCAGTTCGAGTCGGCGTTTGCCAACGCCAATTTAAATTATCGCAGCCAATTTTTCTTTTGGAATGAACTGTTCACCCTTCCCAATTTTCCGGTGTATGCCGATCTGGTTAATCCGCCGTTGGTGAGGTCGCTGCCGATAGTGGCTGTGGTCATTGCGGTTGTTGTGGCGATTAAAATCGCGGCAACACAAGGCGAAGTCCACCTACGTGGACTTCTGCG
>CAKKQG010000437.1 GCA_919901875.1 Anaerolineales bacterium | reverse complement strand
GAACCGAAAGCCGTTATCAGCGCGTTCTTCCACTTCATATCTTTAGCACGATCAAAGAATTCGGCGTCTTTGGGATTCGACCCGGGCCAGCCGCCTTCAATAAATGCTACGCCAAGTTGATCGAGCTTGCGGGCGATCTTGATCTTGTCTTCGCACGAAAGCGAGATGCCTTCGCGCTGTGTGCCGTCGCGCAGAGTGGTGTCATAGATTTGAATCATGGTGATTACTCACAATCGAGCCGCCTCATATGCGGCAACTTGTTTTTCAAACTTCAACAAATAACCCAACTCATCCACACCTTCAAGCAAACACGTTTTGGCAAAACCATCAATGGGGAATGAAACTTTTTTTCCGTTGGGCAGCGTGACCGTTTGCGTTTTGAGATCAATGCTGATCTCTGCTCGCGGCGACTCTTCAGCGAGATCAAAAAGATCGTGGTGAGTCTCGGCATCCACGATGATCGGCAGCAAGCCGTTTTTCAGCGCGTTGTTGCGGAAGATGTCGGCGAAAGAGGTGCTGATCACCGCGCGGAAGCCATATCCAGTTAACGCCCAAGGCGCGTGTTCACGCGAGGAGCCGCAACCGAAGTTATCGCCCGCTAACAAAATTTGCGCGCCTCTGTATTCCTCTTTGTTCAATACAAAATCCTTTTTGGGCGAGCCATCGGCGTTGTAGCGCCAATCGGAAAACAGGTTGTCGCCCATGCCGTCCTTGCTGATCGCTTTCAAGAACCGCGCCGGGATGATCTGATCCGTGTCAACATCATTAGCAGGAAGGGGAACAATGCGAGAAGTGAGAGATTTAAATTGTGCCATTTATGTTTGAGATTAGAGATTGGAGATTGGAGATTCGCGATCAATCTCTAATCTCGAGTCCTATTTAATTTGAGCCCAATACCACACGGGGTGTAACTCATTCCAAGCGTGACCGCGATCTAATACCCACGCGCCGACCAGAACAACACGCATGCCTACTTGTGGATCGCCAAGCGTGGGGCGCTCGCGTGGTTCGATCTCGCAATGCAAACCGCCTTCAACGCGATCACGGCGATTGCCATCGTTTAAAAATCTTTCTTGCCCAGCATCAAGTTTAAGATCAAAAGTGTAATCGCCATCGCCCGGATTAAATCCTATCCACACGACTGTGCCAGTGATCACTTCGCACGCCGAGAGCAATGTCAGTTTGTTTTTTCGCAACCATACATCGGGGCTATCTTGACGGCAGAAGTCGCGCAAGTTAAAGGGTCGCGGAGTTAACGTCGGTGTGCGCGTCGGTGTAACGGTGAGCGTGGGCGTGAGAGTCAAGGTCGGTGTGTGAGTCGCCGTTACGGTTGATGTCGGTGTTAAGGTTGGGGTGAGAGTCGGCGTCACCGTTGTGGTGGGTGTCATCGTCGGAGTCGGAGTCGCGCAGGCAGTGATCGCCGAAGCGATCAGAAGAATGGCGAGTCGCGTTTTCAATTCATCAACGTCCTAACGTCGGTGATCTTTCCGGTGACTGCCGCCGCCGCTGCCGTGAGTGGCGACGCTAAAAACGTACGCCCGCCTTTTCCTTGCCGTCCCTCAAAATTTCTATTGCTGGTGCTGACGGCGTATTGACCGGGTTCGATCTGATCGCCATTCATGGCAATGCACATCGAGCAGCCCGCTTCGCGCCACTCTGCGCCCGAGGTTTTAAAAATTTTGTCCAAGCCTTCTTGCTCGGCTTGCTTTTTAATTTCTTGCGAGCCGGGGACGATCAGCGCGCGCACGCCGTTTGCCACTTGGCGATCTTTCATCAATGACGCCGCGAGTCGCAGATCGCTGATGCGTGAGTTGGTGCAACTGCCGATGAAGACGACATTGATCGGTTGCCCGAGCATCGGCTGATTCGGTTTCAAGCCCATGTAGTTCAAGGCTTTAGTCAGCGCAAGTTTTTGTGATTCATCTTTTATTGAATCAGGATCGGGAACGTGATCGGTGATCTTCATTCCCATTCCGGGATTTGTGCCATAAGTGATCATCGGAACGAGATCGCTGGCGTTGAGCGTGAGCGATTTATCAAAGGTGGCGCCGTCATCCGTTGGAAGTTGCCGCCACTTAAGTAAAGCTTTCTCCCACGCTTCACCTTTCGGCGTGAACTCACGCCCGGCAATGTATTCAAAAGTTTCCTCATCAGGCGCGATCATCCCCGCCCGCGCGCCGCCTTCGATAGACATATTGCAGATCGTCATACGTTGTTCCATGTTGAGATTCTTGATCGCGCTGCCGCGATACTCAAACACATGCCCGGTCGCGCCGCCGATTCCAATTTTGGCGAGCAACGCCAAAATAATGTCTTTCGCCGAAACACCTCTCTGCAATTCACCTTCGATCTTCACTTCAAACGTCTTCGGTTGTTTTTGCAACAAGCATTGAGTCGCCAGCACATGCTCCACTTCGGTTGTGCCGATGCCAAACGCCAACGCGCCAAATGCGCCATGCGTGGAAGTGTGGCTATCGCCGCAGACAATCGTCATGCCGGGTTGAGTCAAACCGAGTTCGGGTCCGATCACATGAACGATGCCGCGATTCGGTGAGGTCATGCCATATAGCTTGATCCCAAACTCTTTAGCATTTATTTCCATTTGGGCGATCTGCTTCGCGGCGATCTCATCCAGGATTGGCAAGGATGGATCGTGCGTGGGGATGCAGTGATCGAGCGTAGCGACGGTTTTCTCAGGTCGGCGTACTTTGAGGCCGCGGGTTCGTAACCCCGTAAAAGCTTGCGGCGAGGTCACTTCGTGGACGAGATGGAGATCAACATAAAGCACGGCGGGCGAATCTTTTTCTTGCGCGACGATGTGTGAGTTCCAAACTTTTTGAAAGAGGGTGAGGGGTGGAGTCATATTGAGAGAAGTTGAT
>CAKKQG010000436.1 GCA_919901875.1 Anaerolineales bacterium | reverse complement strand
TATAAAATAAAAGTCAGCACTACTTCATTGTAGGCAACTCTTCATAGCGACGCCCATTGCCCGACACAATTTTCGCTCGTTCGGGATGCAGTTGAACTGCGTCCCGAACGAGAGGTTGCGCTTTGGGTTGAGCAGGCAATTCAACTTTCTTCCCCTCTTCGCTCAATTTAAATTGCGCCACGATCTCTTGCAACGACTTTGCCATCTCGGCTAACGACTGCGCGTTCGCCGTTACCTCTTCTACTTGCGCGCTCATCTCTTCCGCCCCCGCGCTCACTTCTTCCACTGCCGCGCTATTCTCTTCGCTCACGCTGGCAATGTTCTCAATGCTTTGCATCACTTCGGTTGAACCGGCCGCCATCACTTCTGTTGCCGCCATGTTCCCTTCAGTAACCGCGCTCACCGAATCCATCGCGCTCACTAACTCATTCGACATCGCGCTCATCTTTTGCGTCGCGTTGTAAGTAGCCTCAGCCCGCGCGCTCACCGCTTCAGTCGAGGTAAGAATGTTAGCCAGCGCCTGCCCCGATTCATTCGCCTTCACCGTCCCCGATTCAACTTCTTTCGCGCTTTCATCCATCGCGCTCACCGCTTCGGCAACGGTTTTTTGAATGTCTTTGATGAGTCCACCGATCTCTTTCGTAGCGGCGGCAGATTTTTCAGCCAACTTCCTCACCTCATCCGCCACCACCGCGAAGCCTTTGCCGTGTTCACCGGCGCGCGCCGCCTCAATCGCCGCATTCAACGCCAACAGATTCGTTTGTGAGGCGATGTCATCTATCGTTTCCACAATCACCCCAATCTGATCGGAACGCGCCCCCATCTCTTTCACTTTCATCGCCGACGCGCCTACTTTTGATTTGATCATAGTCATCCCGACGATAGTTTCTTGCACCGTCTTCCCGCTGGCGCGCGCCGTCTCTGCCGCGTTAGCCGAATCCTTCTTCACCATTTGGGCGTTGTTCGCCACCTCTTGAATCGCCGAAGCGATCTGTGACGTGATCGCCGATGACTTGCTAACCGACGCTGCTTGCTCCTGCGCCCCACGCGCCACACTATCAATCGCCCGCTTCATCTGTTCCACCGATGCCGCCGTGCGCGTCACCGATTCGGATTGTTGTTCTGTGCCTTTCGCCACTTGTTGGATCGTGGCGGCAATCTGCGAAGTCGCTTGCCCGGCTTGGTCAGCCGCTACTGAGAGCTGCAAAGAAGCCGTACCCACCGAATTCGCGTTCTCGGCAACTTGTTGAACCGCCACTTGTAAATTATCGGACATCACGCCAAAGACTTTACCCACTTCTTGCAAACGAGTGATGATCGTATCGAACGCTCGCGCCATCTTCCCCACCTCATCATCCGATTGGGTCTTCAGGGAATAGGCTGAGATCGTTACCGAGCGCGTTAGGTCGCCTTGCGACATAGCCGTCATCGCCCCTACCAACGCTTGCAGATCCACATCGGCAATCCTTTGCGAAGCCAGCATCATTTCGCGTAAGGGGTGAGTGATCCGGCGTGAAATAAACAGCGCAATGATCATGCTCGCCGGAATACAGATCGCCGTGAGCGAAAGTAAAACCCAGATCGCCCGCGTCACCTGATCTGCCGCAGCCACCTTGCTCTTATCCAGCAATGTCGCCTCAAGAGTCGAAAGCGAATCGATCTGCTCATAAAGTTTGCCGCGCAAATCGTCAAAAGCGATCATCTTGTTCGCCACCACTGCTTCGGCACTACCGATCTCCGAAGCGCTCGCCCCCGATTGACGTTTGTTCAACACCGCATCTTGCGCGTCGAGCATAGCGAACCCGGCTATATTAAATGATGCAAACGCAGTTCGGAGATTAGCGAGAGCTGCTTTTTCATCCGGCTGCTCTATCCATGTGTCAGTATCATTAAAGGCGGTTTCAATCGTTTTAGCATATTGGGCGCGCTCAGCACGAAGTGTCGCCTTATCTGAATAAATGTTGAGCAAGTATTCAGAATGTGCGTCGTTAAACTCACCCACCAAGCCGCCGATATGTGCTACGTTAAAACGCGCATTAGCGTGATACACCGTGTCCGTGCTAAGCACCTCGTTAACCGCTCGCGCTTGCCACACGCCCGTCAACCCCACGCCTAAGATCAACAACGAGAACGCGGCGCCGGCAAGCAAAAGTTGGGTTTGTATTGTGAACTTCATTTTTCTTCTCCATGATGTAGTGCAGCCTGCGGGTGCACCCAAAAAATTTTCAGCGTCCTTGTCCGCCGCCAAAGGATTCGAACCTTTGGCTTCCGGCGGGAGTGTTTCCCTTGTGCCTGCCCAGCGGATAAGGACGCTGAAAGCCTACCTAACAAGTTACAACCAACTATTTTTTGCGTCAGTAAACCACCCATATACTGAACCTAAATGAGCTATGAAGTGTTGACGCCATAGTTTTTAAACACAAAACACTTCTTCACAGAAGTGCTTTGCGTTACCAAAAGACCGCCACGCAATAGCGCCCTACGCAGTCTTAATAGCCCTCATCACAGTCACTGCCTTTCATCACTCCCATTCATGTTATCGGCTTATACCCAAAAAAATTTAATCCTTGACGTGAGCATTGCGTAAAACCATTTGAGGGCCTTTAAACCTTTGAACGCTGATGACACTGATCGTCGCTGACGCAACGCGCGCTGATTCTCTTTTATTACTGGACTTACGCAATTCACAGAAATCTTTATCACGAATGCCACGAATGTTCCGAATTTGACGAATAAAACAAAAGGGAATTCGTGTTATTCGTATATTCGAGTCATTCGTGATTAAGGTGCGTAAGTCCAGTTTTTTGTATCAGCGACTGTCAGCGTTCTCAGCGCTTTCAGCCTTCTGCTTTTAAACCTGCGTCTGAAATGCCGGTCGCGCCGGAACAGGCAGTGCTGCCGCACTGACCACGCGATGCATCATCCCCTCACGCAAGGCAAGGTGAATCGTCACCGCACCACATTCAGAATTAAGCGGTAGCACGAGCCGCGCAAAGTCGAGGGTAGAGATCGTCGCCCCTTTACCCAACAGCAGAGTCGGCGGTGAGATCGTCGCTTCGTATCCCGCCTCAGAAAGTTTAACGCTCGCCCGTCCGGTGATCACGTTCCCCAACTCGGCGATACTGCTTTGCGCCAGACTATTAAACGTCGTGAGCGATTCACCCATCATCCGCGCCGCAAGCGACACCGCCGCCCGTTCACTCAGGCTATAGAAAACTGTGCCCTCCACCCGACCCACTAAACTGATGATCACGGTGGCATCGTCGGTGACGTAAGGAGTTTTCTCTAAACCCAACTCGCCGCGCGACACATTTAAATTGGTCTCGGCGTGCAACACTTCAAACGCCGCTTCGACAAATGGATTAATAAATTTGACATTCATCGTAGTGAGCCTCACATCTTTTGATAAAACGAGAGTCCGAAATTACGAAAACCACTATCGTGATAGCGCGGAATAATTTCGGTGCCGCCGACGAACAACACTCCGCCCGGTTTGAGTGCGCCACAAAACTTCCGGTACAGCGCGTTCTTTGCCGACTCGGTGAAGTAAATAACCACGTTGCGGCACACAATCAGATCAAAGCCCGGCTCGAAATCATCGGCAAGCATATTTTGTTCGCGGAAGGTGACGCGCTTGGCAATGGCCGCTTTTACATAGAACTGCGGCGCAACCGATTCAAAATAACCTTCGATCTGTTGCGACGTCACGTTGCGAAGATCGTCTGCCGTAAAAGGTCCGCGCGCTTGTGCCTTTGCCAATGCGCCGCGATCTAAATCGGTGGCGAGCAAATACGGTTGATGACGCAGACGCAGCTCATCAAATAAGATCGCCACGGTGTACGGTTCGGGTCCTATCGAACAGCCCGCGCTCCACACGCGCAAACCGCTCGGCGAAGAGGCGAGCAAGTGCGGCAAAACTTTTTCGCGCAGATCGATCCATCGCTCCGGGTCACGAAAAAACGCCGAGACGTTGATGGTGAGGTAATTGCGGAAGCGCGACTTCTCATCCAAATCAGATCGCACACGCTTGAAGTAATCGTGCCACGACGGTTCGCCGCTTCGGGTCAGCCACGAATCCAAGCGGCGCTTCATCTGTTCGTCTTTGTAGCTGTTGAGATCAATGTCTAACAACGATTTGACCGAGTGTTTAACTTGAACGTAGATTTCTGTTTCCATGATCAGGAGACAAGAGTCGGTATTCGTAATTGTTCATTCTTCATTCTTCATTTGTCATTCTTCATTTGTCATTCTTCATTGTTCATTGTTCATTGTTCATTGTCTTCACCGCTTTTTCAATCTCCCCCGCTACATCGGGCAATTTGGCAATCGTATTTGCCACGCCCGCTTCGGCAACACTGCGCGGCATGCCCCACACCACGCACGTCTCTTCATCTTCGGCAATCACGCGCCCGCCCGCTGCGTGGATCAAGACTGAACCGTTTGTGCCATCACGTCCCATACCAGTTAACACCACGCCCACACTCGCCTCTTTATAGCGCGCCGCCACCGAAGCCATCGTCACATCAATCGCCGGTCGCACGCCGTGAACGGTTGGGTTTTGATTCAATTCAATACGATCGTGATCGTTGACCATCATGTGGAAGCCGCCGGGCGCCAGCAAGCCGCGCCCCACTTCAATGGCATCACCGGGTTCCGCTTCTTTGATGGCAAGCGGTGAGATGTGATCGAGTCGCTCGGCAAGTGATCGGGTGAACCCGACGGGCATGTGCTGAACGATTAAGAACGCCGCCTCAAGGCGCGGCGCTAATGCGGCGACGACCGTGTTGAGGGCGCGGGGACCGCCGGTGGACGCGCCCACCACCACGACCTTATCGCCACGACGCAAAGCGCGCGTGGGTTTGGATGAAACGTAGACCGCTGGGGTCGGTTGATGAAATTGGCGGGGAGCGATTGGCGGCATGACCTTAGCCGTAGCCGCCGCTCGCACTTTAGCGATCACTTCATTCATCACCATTGCCACATTGGCTTTGGCTGGCGGCTTCAACACAAAATCTACTGCGCCCAACGTCAGCGCCTGAACAGTTTCACGCGCGCCTTCGGCGGTGAGGCTGCTCAACATGACCACCGGCATGGGACAGACCGCCATGATCTCGCGCAGAGTCGAGAGTCCGTCGAGGCGTGGCATTTCAACATCCAACGTCACCACGTCGGGTTTAACTTTCGGGATCATGTCGAGGGCGTCGCGTCCATCGCGCGCCGCGCCCACCACCACGAAGCCTGATGCTTCGTTGAGATATTTGGTTAAGGTGAAACGCATATAAGCCGAGTCGTCCACCACCAACACACGCACCGGACGTGCCTCTTGGCTCACACCTGAAGCAGACAGCATCGTTCGAGTCGCCATACCTTCACGCTAAATCTTTACAAATTCGCTATGCCCCAATCATCTTGAACAAGCTCGGCACATCAACGATCAACGCCACGCGACCATCACCTAAGATCGCCGCGCCCGAAACGCCGGGGGTCTCGCCCACTACTACGCCCAGTGATTTGATCACCACTTCTTGAGTGCCCAACAACTTATCCACCATCAAGCCCACTTCTAACTTACCCCACTTAACCGCCACGACATATCTATGAGTCGCGCCATTGGCTTTGCCATTCGTAAAACCAAAGGCCTGGCTCAAGCCGACCAACGGCAAAATGTGATCGCGCACTCTGATCAGCGGCTTGCCGCGCACGGTGTGAATGTCGCTCAGTGGAATACGCAGAGTCTCCATCACCGCCGCCAACGGAATAGCATAAGTTCCGCGCCCGACATCCACTAACAGCGATTGAATGATCGCCAGCGTGAGTGGCAAGGCAATTTGAAAACGGGTGCCGCGCCCAGCCCACGTCTCTACCGTGACGTTGCCACTGAGTCGTTCAATGTTGGTGCGGACGATGTCCATCCCCACGCCGCGCCCCGATACATCGCTCACTTTGTCCGCCGTCGAGAGACCGGGCAAAAAGATCAAGTCAATCGCTTCTTCGGGCGAGAGCTTCGCCGCCTCGTCTTCGCTAATCAAATTCTTTTTCGCGGCACTCGCTTTCACACGCTCCACATCAATGCCGCGCCCATCGTCTTCCACCGTAATGATGATGCGACTCTCTTCGTGACGCGCCGTGAGCGTGATCGTTCCGCGTTCCGCTTTGCCTGCGGCAACACGAACGGCGGGCGGCTCAATGCCGTGATCCACCGAATTGCGAATCAAATGGATCAACGGATCGTCAATCACTTCGATCACCGAGCGATCTAATTCGGTGTCTTCACCTTTTGTCACCAACTCCATTTGCTTATCGGCTTTGCGCGAAAGATCGCGCACCAAGCGCGGAAACTTATTGAAGACGTTGGCGATGGGCAACATACGAATCCGCATCACCTCCTCTTGCAACTGATCGGTAATACGCCCGACGTGAAGGATCGTCTGCGCCAAATTGTCTACATGCTCATCGCCGCGAAAGCGCCGCTCGAAGTCAGTGCGCGCTTGAAACAAACGATTGCGATCAGTGATCAACTCGCCGACCAAGTTCATCAAATTATCCAAACGCCCGACGCTCGTCCGCACCGTCTTATCTACCACCACGCGCGCGTGGTCGGCGTTGCCATTCTTGGGCGCGGCAATCGAAGACGGCGGCGGCCTAGATACAAACTTGTTAATTGGAATCGTCTCGCCCTCAATCGTCAACGAGTCGATCTCCGAAATGTTCAGCAAGACTTTACTAATTTCGTCTTTTGATTTTGAGGTGACGACTCGCGCGTTGATATGATGCACGGGCGCGGCAGTTTCGATCACCGCTTGCGGCGGATCGAAATCGGGCACCTCCCCCAACGCTTGAAGCGCCAGAAGAATTTGAAACGCTCGCGCCGCGCTCACCGCACTCGTCGAGGCGATGTCAGCTGAGATCGCCACCAAACCCGAAGGGTCTGGCAGACCCTTCGGGTTTTTGGTGACAGGCGCCGAGGCGGCAGCCCCTTCTCCCAAAGCCAGCAGCCGCTTCCTCAACGGATCAATATCCACCGGACTCAACGCGCCTTCGGCAACTTCATTCCGCAGAATCTTGATCACATCCAACGACTCAAGACAGGCATCCACCAGCGAGGCGCTGATCGCCAAAGAATTTCTTCGCAGACCGTCGAATATGTTTTCGAGCGCGTGAGTTAAATCTGCCATGCGCCTGTGACCGATCATGCCGGCCGAACCTTTGAGGGTGTGCGCCGCGCGAAAAATAGCTTGCAGCAATTCGGCATCTTCGCCCTCGCGCTCCAAACGCACCAGACCTTCATCCAGCGTTTGCAGATGTTCATCCGCTTCCGCTAAAAAAATTTGCAGTTCGTCTTCAGCCAGATCAAAAAGAAGTTCCATAATTCACTTCGCTTTGTTTATTGGCAGCTCTCAGCCGATTCGTCATTGCGAGCGCACTTCGCGAAGCAATCTCGGTCGCGCTATGAGATTGCTTCTCGAAGACTCGCAATGACGCTGAGCAGTCATGTTTATTGAACCTTTGCCACCTCGGCGCGTCTGTTGTTACTTTTCATTATCGGAACTCGCTCGAGATCGCCCGTCTCCACTTCCCAATGGATGTCGTAACGACAACGATCATCGCCACGATGGAAGCAAAGACTGTGCAACACCGTGCCGTGTTTCGCGCCGGCCATCTGCAACACGCCCTCGATATATCCGACCAAACTGTATTGACACAACTCGGCGTCCGAGTCGCCGCCGTGAAATAGATCAATAACCGCTCGCCCCGGTTCGTTCTCCGCCAGCCGCGCGTGATCGCGCCCCGACTGCAAGCGGTACAAAACCGGAATTTTCGCCATCGCCGCGCCGGGCGAGGTGAGGGGAATCACTGTGCGGTAAGCGCCCTTGAGATCAATTTCGGCGACATAGCGCGCCATCTCGCGCGCCAATTCACCTTCGCGTCCGCGCCCGAACTCGGCTTTGATAGCGCCGATCATTTCGACATACAACTGTTGTGAATAGCGTTGAGCCGGATCCAACGGCACGCTCAGTGCGGCGCGCGTATTTGGGGTCAGGCGATCCAGCACACGCCGCCAACCGGCTTCGCCATAACCCGTTTGCACAAAAGCGATGCGGCTGGTAAAAGATGATCCCACCATCCCAAACGCCTCTGGCGCTTGAGCCTTGCCTGCCTCGCCCCGAAAAATTGCTATAGCCGACAACAAGTCCTGAGCCATGCGGTCAAGCACTTGAGCCATCTCAGCGGTTTTCTGAACCTGCGCGCTCATCTCTTCTGTGGAGGCACTGACCTCTTCCACTGCCGCGCTATTCTCTTCACTGATACTGGCAATGTTCTCAATCGCTTGAGTCACCTCGCCTGAACTCGCCGCCATTTCCTCAGTCGCCGCAGTGTTCTCTTCCACCACCGCGCTTACCGAATCCATTGAACTCACTACATCATTTGAGGCAGCCGCCATCTGCTGGCTGGCATTCAGCGCGGCTTCGGCCTGCTGCCTCACCGCTTCCGCCGCTTTGAGAATATTCGCCAACGCTTGCCCGGCCTCGTTGGCGCGCGTCACTCCCAACTCCACTTCGTGATCACCCTCGCTCATCGCCTGCACCGCTTCCATCGCCGTTTGCTGCGTGCCTTTGATCAACCCGCCGATCTCTTTGGTGGCGGCGGCAGATTTTTCGGCGAGCTTCCGCACCTCATCCGCCACTACCGCAAACCCTTTGCCATGATCTCCGGCGCGCGCCGCTTCAATCGCCGCATTCAACGCCAGCAAATTAGTCTGCGAAGCAATATCGTCTATCGTCTCGACGATCATGCCGATCTGCTCCGAGCGCCGCCCCATCTCTTTCACCTTCAACGCGGAGTAATTCACTTTCGCCTTGATACTGTTCATGCCGACGATAGTTTCTTCAACCGTCTTCGCCCCCAGTCGCGCCGCCTCGGCCGCGTTAGCCGACTCTTTTGTCACCGTTTGGGCGTTGCCCGCCACCTGCTGGATAGCCACCGTCATTTGTGATGTCACAGTCGAAGTCTTGCCCACGGCCTTCGCCTGCTCTTGCGATCCTTTGGCAACGCCATCGATCATCCGCGACATCTGTTCAACCGTCAAAACGGTCTTGCTGATCGATTCGGATTGTTGTTGCGCGCCTTTAGCAATTTGTTGAATCGTCGCGCTGATCTGCGATGTGGCTTGTCCGGCTTGATACGCCGCCGCCGCCAACTGCGTCGAAGCCTCGTTGACATTGTTTGCATTCTCCGCCACCTGCCCGATCACTCTGTTCAAATTCCCGGTCATCTCGGTAAACGCCTCACCGATCTCGCGGAAACGTCCGAGAATCGTATTGAACGCTTGCGCCATTTGCCCCACCTCATCTTTGGAATTCACTTGCAAAGTTTGCGTAGAGAGGCTGATCTGCCGCGTCAGATCACCTTGTGCCATGGCTTTCATCTCTTGAACTAAATTTTTTAAATCGGTCTCGGCGATCTGCAAAGCAGTCTGGGTCACCAACTGCAACGGTCCGGTGATCCGCTTAGAAGTAAACACCCCGAAACCGCCACCCAATACTATCGTCGCCACCACCGCCCCGATCAACACCCATACCGTCTGCGCCACTAAATCATCAGCCGCTTGAGCTTCCGCCGCAAAATCCTTGCCGACACTGCTCGCCATTGAAGCCGCCGTCGCGCGCACTGACGGACCCAACGTATCGAGCTTGATCGTCCACAAAGTTTGACGCTTTTCATAAGCGGCACGCGCCAAACTAAAACCGGCAGTATAGGTAGTGATCGCCGTCTTGATCCCATTTAACAACTGCCGTTCGGCAGCCGAACTTAAGTTGGGACCCAGGCGATTATCCAATATGTCTTGGGTAGTCATGTAATGGGCGTCGAAAGATTTAACAGAAGCCGCCTCCCCCGTCGTCAAAAACTTTGTGGCATCCAAACGCATATACAAAAAAACCTCTTCGAGCGCCACGACATCGGCTAACAGTCTTGGGTCTTTCTCTTGCCCGATCAGATTCTGCAACTCGGTCAACTTTTGAATGCTTATCTTCTCTGGCGCGTCCATCATCTCTTTTTGGTTACGATCTTGCGCCGACATCAGTTGTTGAACTTCCGTGAAAACAGCTTTGTACCCGGCGTAATCGGCTTTAATCACCTTCAACATCGCCACGCGCTCTGGCTTGGTCACAGTTTTGTCGGCTTGCGCCAACAGGAGGTCGAGCTTAACCACTTCGGCTTTATACCAACTCAAGTTCTCTTCAGTCGGCCCCACCGCATATTTGCGGGCATACAAGCGAACCACAAGAATTTCCTCGACGATGTTGTTTGCCAGTTGGCGCTCCGTAGCAAGGTGATCGGTTAGATTTAGAATTGTGGTGTTGAGATCGGATAAGCGCACAAGAGCTATCGCCCCCACGAAGATAATCATCAACACACCCATCGCATATCCAGCGATAATTTTTGTGCTTACTTTGAGGTTATCGAATATCTTCATGAGGTAGCCTTATCTAGCAGTCTGTCGGAGAAACCTGTTTTCTCTGCTCCTTCGCTACGCTGCGGAGTGCTTCGCAAGAAAACGGGTTTCTTCCCTCGCCATTTTCAGATGAGACTGAATGCCTTCGCGCAATGCCAAATGAATTCCGAGCGAGCCGCATTCACTATTCAACGGTAGCACTAACCGCAGAAAGTCCAGCGTCGAGATCGTCGCCCCTTTGCCGAGTAACATGGTCGGCGCAGAAATAGTGGACTCATAACCATTGTGCGAGAGTTTCACACTCGCCCGTCCGGTGATCACATTTCCTAATTCGGCAATGCCGCTTTGCGCCAACTCTATGAAACTTTCAAACGGTTCGTTCATCATGCGCTCCGCCAGACCTATCGCCGTCCTCTCCGTCATGCTATAAAACACGTTGCCCTCCACTTGCCCAATGATGCCGAGAATGACTGTCACGTCGTCCGTCCTAAACGCTTCTTTCTCCAAGATCAGGTCGCCTCGCGTGAGCGCCAGCCCTGTTTCGGCCTGCAATACTTCATGAGCGGCTTCGACAAACGGGTTGAGAAATTTAACATTCATGGTACGGCGACTCCTATTGCCGCCGACGGCGACACCTGACGCGGATTAATTTGGACATAGCTGGTGTCAGGCTCGCTGGAGTGGTTTTCTCGCAAGGCAAGATGCACAGTAATCTCACCCGTATCACATCGCAACGGCACGACAATGCGCGAAAAATCAAACGTCGAGATTCGCAGCTCTTTGCCCTGAATCAAAGTGGGAGGTGAAATGGTCGAAACATAACCGGCTTTTGCCAAACGGGCACTGGCGCGTCCGGTAATGACATTGCCCAACTCTGCCACTCCGCTTTGCGCCAAGTTGTCGAAGGCCTCAAAGGTCTGAGACATCATGCGCGACACTAACAATAACCCCATCTCAACCGACATGCCGTACAACACTACGCCCTGCACTTGTCCTACTAAACTGATCAGGACTGTCACTTCATCCGCAGTCAAAGCCGATTGCTGCAAAGAGACAGTCCCGCGCGCCGGAGTAATACCCGCCTCGGCGCTCAAGACATCGTGCGCGGCTTCTACAAAGGGGTTGAGAAATTTAACATTCATAGTCATATCTTTTTAGCGGGCAGACCTTGCAGACCTCCGAGTTCTCAAAGAACTCGGAGGTCTTTGCGAGGCGAGGTCTGCCCGCAACGTTTACTCGCCAACAGCGTTCACAATGGCTTGGGCTATTTCCGGCAGCGGCGCGATCACGTCGGCCACCCCTGCTTCGGCGACGCTGCGCGGCATGCCCCACACCACACACGTCGATTCATCTTCGGCGATCACGGTGCCGCCCGTGCTGTGGATGAGCGCCGCACCATTCGTACCGTCGTATCCCATGCCGGTTAGCACAACGCCAATGGAATCGCCGCCATACATTTGCGCCACAGAAGTCATCGTCACGTCCACCGCCGGGCGTACACCATGCGCGGTCGGTTTTTGATTCAACGCAATGCGATCGGCCTCGACCCGCATGTGATACCCGCCCGGCGCCAGCAACACCCGCCCGATCTCCAACATATCGCCCTCTTCGGCTTCCTTGACGCTTAACATTGAAACACTGTTGAGTCGCTCGGCTAACGACTGTGTGAAACCGGCGGGCATGTGTTGAACAATCAACACAGCCGCTTCGAGATCTGCCGGAAGATTCGCCACCACAGTATTCAACGCCCGCGGACCGCCGGTGGAAGCACCAATGACCACGACCTTATCGCCCGCGCGCAAAGGGCGATGCGGCTTAACGGCGGTGATGCCGCCCGCGGCGACGCGGCGCGGAGGTGAGGGCAGCTGATAATTTAGCGGCGCAACATTTACGCGCGCGTACGCCGCCGTCAACACTTTGCTCACCACTTCATCGGCAATAGCCGCTACATTGGCGCGCGCCGACGGCTTCGCCACAAAATCCACAGCGCCCCAGGTAAGGGCTTGCACCGTTTCGGCAGCGCCCTCGGTTGTCAAGCTGCTCAACATAATCACCGGCAAAGGATGGCGCGCCATAATCTCGCGCAACGTTGACAGACCATCCATCTTGGGCATTTGGATATCGAGCGTCACTACATCGGGTTGCAAACGAGCGATCAATTCCAGCGCCTCTAAGCCATCGTGCGCCGCGCCCACCACCTCGATCCCCGGCACGGCTCCTAAATAGCGCCCCAAGGTGAAGCGAATGTAAGCCGAGTCGTCCACGACCAGGACACGAACAGAGCGCGGCAAAGACTCCTCTCTCTGCGAGGGGCGAGTCGGATCAAAGTAAGCCATATCGGTTAAGCCAAGGCTTTGTCAATCGCCGCCAACACCCGTTCGGGTTGGAAGGGTTTGACCACAAAATCTTTAGCGCCATTCTTGACGGCTTCGATCACCACCGACTCTTGCCCCAACGCAGTCAGCATCACCACGCGCGCATTCGGATCGGCGGCGCGAATCTCTTTGAGAGCTGCCAGCCCGTCCATCTCCGGCATGGTGATGTCCATCAACACGACGTCGGGCTTGGCTGATTTGTAAATGCTCACGCCCTTCGCGCCGTTGTCGGCTTCGATCACCTCATGCCCACCGCCGATGAGCATCTTGCTGATTCGCAAGCGCAGAAATTCCGCGTCATCCACAATTAATATTTTTGCCATTTCACTTCTCCTTTAAAATCTATTGAACTTCCCGCTCGCGCCCGCCCATCATTCGAACAGTCATGCGCCCATCCGCCACGTAAAGTCGCACAGTGCGCCCGGTGTTACCGCCCACCTCTTGCCCCACCACATTCAAACCGGCGCGCGTAAACACCTCGTGCGCCGCCGCCACATTCCGCTCACCGATGTTCAACGTTTTCACAAAAGCGACATTCAACAACATATTCGCGCCTCCGGCAACGCGCACTATTAAATGTTCACGTCGAGCGCCAGCCGCAAGCATCCTCTTCACCATCTCCGGCACTCCCGTATCCACGTATTGGGTGAGGCGCATATCGCCGTTCGTGCGCTGAGGAAGCACGGCATGTAACATCCCGCCTATCTTTGCCGCCGAGTCATACATCCCTATCCCCAAACACGAACCCAAACCGTAAGCAACTAAAACCGATTCGGAGTCCGTGCTGATCTTGATCTCCCCTAGCCCCACAGCAATTGGCGCAAGTTCAAGAAACATGCTCGGCTTCCTTTGCCAACAGTTCTAAAGTTGACACATCCGGCAGCACCCAAAAATCGGCTTGCACTTCCCGCCCGCCTTGAGTAAAACCCGAACGGATCATCAACACTTGATCGCTAATGCCGCCTGCGGTCGCAATAATCACGTCAAGGATCGCGCCGACCATATCCACCATCACCGCCGGGGGCGAAGGGCGTGTGTCCAAGCCTAACAAAGTCGCCACTGCATTCAAAAAATACGATCCGGTGATGTTCCCCACTTCAGCCAGTGCGGAACGTTCCAAAGACCCTAACAGCGTCGTGCTGCCATGCGGCCTCTCCAGCAACAAATCGGTTAACTCCAACGCTTTGGCGTAAGGGAAGATCAACATCATTTGTCCGCCGATGCCACCTGCCGCTTGCAGATAAATCCCTACGGCTTCATTTTCCATTCCGCCCAACAGATGAGGCAGGTCTACCATGTTCACCAATCTCACTTCGGAATGCGCTACCGTCAGCGACTCCCCTATCATCCCCGCCAAGCCTTGCGCCGCCCGATGCGCTCCCTCGCCCGCCATCACTTGCAACAACGACAGCAAACGACTGTCAAACGCGCTCACTGATTCAACATTTTGTGACTCGCCATGAAAAGATTCAATGTGTGGATTCATTCTGAGCTTCTTTGTTTCTTCGTGATTAATTTGGGCCGAGTAGTCACTTTGTTTTAGCAGTGTCGGCGAAGC
>CAKKQG010000435.1 GCA_919901875.1 Anaerolineales bacterium | reverse complement strand
TCGTATCGCCGCGTTTGGGGTTAGGGGTTTGTCGTGATGAGGGGTTGGAGAGGGTGGTGTGGGAATCGTAACAAAAACTTCCGAAGTCTACGAGACTTCGGAAGTTTTGTCAGTTGCTAAATCTCTTAAACACCAACACCGAGTTATGTCCGCCAAAACCAAAAGCGTTGCTCATCACGACATTTACTTTTTTCTGCCGCGCGGTGTTCGGGACGTAATCGAGATCACAGTCGGGGTCGGGAGTCTGGTAGTGGATGGTTGGCGGCAACACATTGTCACGAATGGCTAACACCGAGAAGATTGATTCAAGCGCACCTGTCGCACCCATCATGTGCCCTGTCATAGATTTCGTCGAGGAGATCGGAATGTTGTATGCCTCTTTGCCCAACGCGCGTTTGACGGCGTGTGTTTCGGCGGCGTCGTTCAATGGCGTGCCAGTGCCGTGCGCGCTGATGTAGTCGAGATCGCTCGGATTCAATTTGGCGTCTTCCAACGCTTTGACCATCGCCGACGAACTGCCTTTGCCTTCCTCTTCCGGTGCAGTGATGTGAAAGGCGTCGCCTGTGCAAGCGTAACCAATGAGTTCAGCCAAAATGTTTGCGTCGCGTTTCTTGGCGTGTTCGAGTTCTTCGAGAACGATCACTGCCGCGCCTTCGCCCATGACCAGACCATCACGATTTTTATCGAACGGTTGCGGCGTCATCGAGTAATCATCATTCTTGCGACTCATCGCGCCGAGTCGATCAAAGGCGGCGACGCCCAAGCTGCAAATCGTGGCTTCGGCTGCGCCCGCAAAGGCGGCGTCAATCAACCCAGATCGAATCATATAAAAGGCATAACCGATCCCGTCGGAGCCGCTGGCACAGGCTGAGGCAACAGACAACGCCGGACCTTTGATGCCGCTATCAATCGCCCACAACCCGCTCGCGCCATTCGGCATCATCATCGGGATGGTGAACGGATTAACGCGGCGTGGACCCGCGCCGTGAATCGTTTCGACTCCTTCTTGAGTGGACATCAACCCGCCAATCGCCGCGCTGATGATGACGCCGACTCTTCCAGCGTTGGCTTCAGTAATTTCAAGCCCAGACATCTCTTTGGCTTCTTTAGCGGAGGCGGTTGAGAATTGCTGATGGCGATCTCGTCGCCGCGCTTCTTTTGGATCCATAAACTTCGCTGGATCGAAATTTTTTACTTCGCAAGCGATCTTGACCAGCAAGTTTGAAGCGTCGAACAGCGTGATGGGTCCCAAGCCGCTCTTGCCGTTGAGGCACGACTCCCATGTTTCTTTAACGCCGATGCCCAATGAGTTGACAGTGCCTAAGCCGGTAATGACGACGCGATGGGTCATGTAATGTGTCTCCTCTGAAGTGATCAGTAATTAGTAATCAGTAATTGCTTGTGTTGATAAGAACACCAAACTCTCTACAGAGTTTCTTCGTCGCGCCTCGTAATGGCGCGTTCTATGAAAGCCAATCTTTGGAGTCTTATGCGATCTGGATCAGCCGATGTTCTCGTTCAAGGTGTTTGGCAAACGAAATTTGCGTGTCGAGATTCACTAAATCAACAGGATGGTCAATTTCGCGAGTCAGTTTACCTAAAACGCGAAAGTATTTTCCTTTGGGACAACCACGCACAGCAAGATCAATATCAGATCGTGTGGTGACTTTGCCGCTTGTGATTGAACCGAAGAGAAAAATATGGGTGCAGCCCGCATCCTTTAAAATTTGAACGGCGCGACGGACATCTTTTTCGTATACGGGAGGAACTTTAATTTCAGAAATCATGCTTTATCTTTCTCACTTGGCAGATACTCGCCCTCAACCCACTCTTCGCCATTAGGACCGACTTCTTTCTTCCACACCGGCACGATCTCTTTGAGACGATCAATGCCATAACGCGCCGCTTCGAAGACTCCAGTGTCGCGGTGTGCCGCTGTGCAAGCGATGAGGACGGTTGGCGTCATCGGGTCGAGCCGCCCGATGCGTTGCACAATAGCGATGCCTTCCACCGTATTCCACTTCTCTCGAATCTCATCCGCCACTTGTTTCATCTTCGCTTCTGCCATCGGGACGTAGGCTTCATATTCAAGATACACCGTCTCGTGAGCGTCGCCGCGCTTTGTCACGCCGCGCACCATGCCGGTGAAGACACACGCCGCGCCTGTTGAGGGCAGGGTGATGCTGGCGAGAAGAGCATCAAGATCAAGAACATCATTGGTGATCTTGAAAATTGTTGGATACTGTGTATTGCGTATTGCGTATTCCGTTGCGCTCATAATCTCCAATCCCCAATCTCTAATCTCCGCCTGATACGGGCGGGAACACCGCCACCTCATCCCCATCCTTCAACACTTCGTCGCTCTCAGCAAATTCTTTGTTGCGCGAGACGATGGTGGTGGGGAGTGATGTGGCGATCTCCGGAAAACGAATCGCTAATTCTTTTTTGAGATCGGCAACGGTGATGCCGTCGTTGAGAGTCAATTCAACGCTTTTAGTTTTGGCTTTATCGCGCAAGGTGGCGAAGAAGAGGATGGTGAGGGTCATTCCACTATCTCCAAGAATTGTTTTGACCCATTGAGGATCATCGTCCATTGGTTGAGTAGGTTGCGCCCCAAAATGATTTCATCGCTAATGTCATCGGCTATGACTTCAATGGTCGCCAAACGTAAATCCCCAATGCCAATATCCAACACATAAATGTCAACAGGTCTGCGCTCGCCCCATTGGCTTCTCAGAAATTTTCGATCGTCAATTTGCAATTCGAGCGGTTCGATGTATTGAAACGGCACAAGGCACATATCAGCACCCGTGTCCACAAATGCTTGGAGAGGCCCAATTCTTAATGCTCCCTCTGGCGCACCCAACCGTATTTCGACGATGGGAGCGGGGGGGTGGTAGGCAGATGTGTAAGAAAATTTCATACTTTGATTTTCCCTGTGCTTGGCGTGCGAATCCAGATTTCTTCAACCGCCTGCTCTTGCACTTGGCGGATCAAAACTGACTTGCGTCCGAACTGGGCGCGCACACGCTTGTAGAGTTTGACGCGATCAGCATCGTGATCAACTAATTGCCCTTGATCAATTGCTACCCATTCGCCCAGATATTTCCTTTTGAGTTCAACGTGCATTGTCTCAAAGGCGGCGATCTCTTTATCTATTTTCCTTCTTTGTTTATCTCGCACATAATTCTCAACAGCTTCGTTGACGATTTCGTTGATCGTTTTGGACTCAAGGCGAGCTTCTTGCTCTAACGTTTTCTGTAAATTGTCTCGCAATAAAATTGTTTCCATATTTCTAATCTCCAATCTCTACATAATCACTCTTGCCGCCGTGCTTCTCTACCAACCGCACATTCGTGATCTGCATCGTCTTCTCAACCGCTTTCGCCATGTCGTAGATCGTCAGCGCGGCGACGGAGACGGCGGTGAGGGCTTCCATCTCCACTCAGGTTTTGCCGATGGTGCGCGCGGTGGCGGTAATCTCCACACGATCATCTTTCAATTCGAGATCAACGCTGATATGAGTTAAAGGAAGAGGGTGACAC
>CAKKQG010000434.1 GCA_919901875.1 Anaerolineales bacterium | reverse complement strand
ATGTCCACCAAAAAATTGCATCGCATCGTCGGCAAGGCGATCGTGAGCGAAAAGTTCCGCGAGGGTATCCTCAACGGCAAACGGGCCGAGCTCATATCGCAGTTCGATCTTGAGGCGGAAGAATTTGGCGCGCTGATGTCCATTCGGGCAAGCACGCTGTCGGATTTCGCGCGCGGCATCACCCGTATCCTGACAACGCAAACAAACGGATGAAGGTTAAATGCTCACATTGACAAACACTCTTCATCACAACATCGCCGCGCGCAACCGCATAGAGGAAAAAACACAACAGAGTCTCCTTGCCGCAAAATCGCTAGTCCATCTGGCGACGCGATTAGAGCAACCGCTAGCGTTGGATGCCGTCTTGGGTATTATGTGCGATGAAACGTCACTCCTGATGGGTGTTGATGTTGTAAGTATTCTATTGCCTTACAAGCAGGGTGAGATGTTGTACGCCGCCCCACACGGCGCGCTTCCCTATTGTTTCGCCCGCACCAATGGAACATCGAAATTTTTCTACGACGAGGTCTTGCGTCAGATAGGAACTGCTATCGTCGTTCCCAACACACAGGCATTTTCCACGCTGCTCGGCGCAAACATTTATGCCGAACTCAAGATCCACACCACAGTCGCCGCCGCGATCCTACTGGGGAACGAGTTAATCGGCGTCTTAAGTGTCGGCGTGCGGAACACAGCGCGAGTTTTCAACGAAACCGAATTGACACTGCTTCAAGGGTTAGCCAATCACGCGGCGCAGGCAATTGTCAACGCGCAGCTGTTTGAGAAAACCCAGCGACACTGGTCGCCGTAGCCAATTTCATTTTCATTCTCTTCATTGTAGTTACGTTTTACCACCATGCCCCTCTTCGGGAAAAACCTGCGCGACCTGATCCGCGCCACATTTAAACGATTCATCTTCAGTTTTCGCTTTCAACTTATCGCGCTGGTGCTGTGTGCCATCCTGCCGATGATGGGGATGATCGTTGTTGAAACAGTCTACGCCGACGCAAACCACACTCCGACTCGTAACTTGCCACTGTTGATCGGGATTGCTGTTTTCACCATCACCGCAACATGGATTGTCGGCGATCATTTTCTTCTGCGCCAATTCAACGTTTTGATCGTGACGGCAAAACGCCTGCAAAATGGTGACTTGAGTGCGCGGAGCGGCATCACGACAGCCCGAGGCGAAGTAGGCGAACTGATCTATGCTTTCGATAACATGGCAGAGGCCTTGCAGTGGCATGATGAAGATCGCAAACAAAGAGAAGAGGAATTGCGCGAGAACGAGCGTCGCCTTCACGAGATGGTGGAGGAAACTCGCCGCGCCGCCGCGCGCGCCGAAGCCTTAGTCCACACCGCCAACTTGCTCAATGCTCAACACAACCTCGAGGTCGTCCTCGGCATTATCTGCGAAGAAACTTCGACGGCACTTAACGTCCCTTTGGTCAACATCAGTTTGTATGATGAACAACGCGATCTGCTTTATGTCGCGCATCATATCGGCGCGCCGCTAGAATACCGGACTCTTGCCACGCCGACGCCGCGCAGCGTGTACGATTCCTTTGTACAACAGTTGGGAACAAACCTTATCGTCTTCCCGGATGTGCAAGCCGTGCCCGGTTTACCTGACCACTCGTTGTATGCCAAATTTAATATCCGAAGCGCTGCCGGCATTAGTATGACTCGCGAAGGGAAGCTCGTCGGCGTGTTAGGCATTGGCACTATCGGAGAATCGCGAACGTTTGACGAAAGTGAGATTAAGTTGCTTCAGGGTTTAACCAACCAAGCAACGCAGGCGATCACCAACGCCCAACTCTTTGAAGAGTCGGCGCGACGGTTGAAACGCACACAAGCCTTGCGGGAGATTGACCTGGCGATCACGGCAAGTCCCGATCTACAACTTATACTCAAGATCATGCTGGAACAGACCATTAGTCAGCTCAACGTAGATGCCGCCGATGTTTTACTCTTGCGCCAAAGTGGGATGTTAGAGTTCGTCGCAGGTCAAGGATTCCGCGCCACGGACATTAAGCGATCTCTATTGCCAATCAGCGAAGGCTACGCCGGACAGGCGGTGATGGAGCGTCGCACCGTCAATGTTGGCGACCTCTCACACGCAGACAATTCACTTTTGCACTCGCAGGTGATCGGCAGAGAAAATTTCGTCTGTTATTACGGCGTGCCGCTTATGACTAAGGGTGAAGTGAAAGGCGTGTTAGAAGTTTTCCATCGCGCGACACTCACCCCGGACTCCGAATGGTTAGAGTTTTTGGAAACACTCGCCGGGCAAGCCGCCATTGCCATTGATAACATCACGTTGTTCAACAACCTACAACGATCCAACGCCGAACTCATCTCCGCATATGAAACGACGTTGGATGGCTGGTCGCACGCGCTGGACTTGCGCGATAAAGAAACCGAGGGTCATACCCTGCGCGTCACCAAGATGACCTTGGAGTTGGCGCAACTTGCCGGACTGAGCGGGATGGGCTTGTTTCACATTCGGCGCGGTGCGTTATTACACGACATCGGTAAGATGGGCGTCCCCGATTTGATCTTGTTCAAGCCTGACGCTCTCAACGAAGAAGAGTGGATCATCATGCGTAAGCATCCGCAATATGCTTACGAACTGCTCTCGCCTATTGCCTACTTGCGCCCGGCCCTCGACATCCCCTACTGCCATCACGAAAAATTGGACGGCACAGGTTATCCACGCGGGCTGAAGGGCGAGCAAATTCCTTTTGCGGCGCGACTCTTTACCGTTGTGGATATTTGGGACGCCCTGACATCAGATCGCCCTTATCGCGCCGCGTGGTCAAAAGAGAAAACGCGCGAACACCTCAAATCATTGGCAGGCACACATCTCGACCCAAGAGCGGTAGATTTGTTTTTGGGGATCATCGCTTAATAATTCTCCACCTTGCCCCTTCGCCATCTTTTCTTTATAATCGTCTCAACATGTTATCCTGCCATCCCAAGACTTCCGAAGTCTCACAGACTTCGGAAGTCTGAGCCGGACCCTATTGAGCATGGATACAAACCTATTTTTCATTTACTCAAAGGAGGAGAAATGAACAAAAAAGTAATTGCAGTATTAGTATCGCTGGCGATCTTCGCCACAGCTTGCGGCAGTGGCACGCCGCAAACAGTTGAAGTGACTCGCGTGGTGGAAGTGACCAAAGTCGTGGTCGCCACCGCCGCCGCGCCCGCCGCCACTGTTGCCCCTGCGGCTACCGCCGCTGCGCCAGCCCCCGCCGGTTTCGGCGAAACGCTGAAGAAAGTTAAAGCGCGCGGTAAACTGGTCTGTGGCGTTAACGATCAAGTGCCGGGCTTCGGCTTCTTGGATAAAGGCACAGGCGCGTTCACCGGCTTTGACGTAGACTTCTGCAAAGCCCTTGCCGCCGCAGTATTTGGCGACGCCACCAAAGTGGAATACCGCGCGGTTACCGCCGCGCAACGCTTCCCTGCCTTACAATCCGGTGAAATTGATGTGTTGATCCGCAACACAACGCGGAATCTCACCCGCGACACCGACAACACCGGCAATTTTGTCTCCACCACCTTCTACGATGGTCAAGGCATCATGGTGCCGACGAAACTCAAAGTCGCTAAGCTAGCCGATCTCAAGGGCGCGACGATCTGCGTCCAGACAGGCACCACTACCGGGCCGAATCTTGCCGAGTATATGGCAGCGAACAAAGTGGATTACAAGCCGCTCGTGGTGGACACCGCTGATGCCGCGATTGCCGCTTACGAAGCCGGACGTTGCGACGCCTTCACTACCGACAAATCCGGTTTGAGCGCCCGCATCTCCACGCTTAAAACGCCAGCCGACACGGTGATCTTGGATCTCACACTCTCCAAAGAACCGCTCGGACCGATGGTGCGGCATGGTGATGATCAATGGTTTGACATTATGCAGTGGACAGTCTTCACCACCATCCTCGCCGAAGAATTCGGCATCACCTCTGCCAACGTGGCTGATGTGAAGGCAAAAGACGCTCGCCCTGAAGTGAAACGTTTAACCGGCGCGGACGCCAACGCTAAGATGGGCGCTAAGCTCGGATTAGGAGACGACTTTGCTTTCAATATCATCAAGCAGGTTGGCAACTACGCCGAAATTTATGATCGCAATCTCGGTCCCAAGACCAAGACTGCGATCCCGCGTGGTCTCAACAACCTCTATACGAATGGGGGCTTGCTGTATGCTCCGCCGTTCAACTAAATCCATCTAGCGACCCAGACCTCCGAGTTCTTAAAGAACTCGGAGGTCTGGCGCATCCGAGCCGCATGACATCTCACTCATCCCCGACTCGATCTACCCGCGTCTCTCCATTCGCCTTCCTGCGCGACGAACGTTTTCTTCAAGTTCTCTCTCAAATAATTTTTTTTCTCATCATCGGCGTTATCGCCTATTGGTTCACCCAAAATATGCTGGCGGCATTGGCACGACAGGGCATGCAACTGGGCTACGGATTCCTCACGGAGACCGCCGGGTTCGACATCGGCGAGAAGATGATCGAATACTCGGGCGAAAATAATTTCGCCCGCGCCCTTCAAGTAGGATTGCTCAACACCCTACTCGTCTGTGTGTGGGGCCTCTTTTTTGCCACGATCATCGGTCTGGTCGTAGGCGTGGCGCGGCTCTCCACCAACTTCATCGTCAGCCGCATCGCTTGGGTCTTCATCGAATTGATGCGCAACATTCCATTGTTAGTGCTGCTGGTCTTTTTGCACGGCGGAATCTTTTTGCAACTACCTCGTGTACGCGAAGCAATCGCTATACCCGGCTCTATATACTTAAGCAATCGCGGGCTCACCATCCCTTGGTTCACACTTACGCCCGCGTTTTCGATTCAGGTGCCCGAGCTGCAAGGCTTCAACTTCAGTGGCGGCCTCACCTTGTCGCCGGAGTTCAGCGCGTTGTTGATCGGTCTTTCCATTTATACCGGCGGCTTCATCGCCGAGATAGTGCGCGCCGGCATTCAAGCCATCTCCAAAGGACAAACGGAAGCGGCGCGCGCATTGGGATTTAGTTGGTGGCAGACCCTGCGCCTGATCATCCTGCCGCAAGCCATGCGCGTGATCATCCCGCCGCTCACCAGTCAATATCTCAACCTCACTAAAAACTCGTCGCTGGCCGTCGCCATCGGCTATCCTGATCTCCTGTCAATCTCCAACACCATCTCCAATCAAACAGGTCGATCTATTGAGATGATCACCATCATCATGGCGATCTACCTGTCGTTGAGCTTGATCACCTCGGCGATATTGAATTGGTATAACAACAAAGTGCGTTTGGTGGAGCGATGACATGACAACGGCAACCGTTGATCGAAAAATTTTACCGCCACCCACCGAACGTTATACCGTGCTAGGTTGGCTATACAAAAATTTATTCAGCACATGGTACGACGCCCTGCTCACGCTTGGCTCGGCGACACTTCTCTATCTCGTCTTCGCCCCGATGATCAGTTGGGCATTCACCACCGCCCAGTGGGAAGTGATCAACGCCAACTTACGTTTGCTGATGATCGGGCAATACCCGCCGAGCGAGTTGTGGCGGATATGGGCTTGCATGTATATCGCCGCTATCATCCTCGGAGTTTCGTGGGGGATGTGGGTGCGCGGGATGCGCGAAGCCGGCATCGCCCTGATCGTTGCCCCATTCCTCTTCATGCTCTTCCCCTCGCTGGAGTTGAATGATCGGCTCAATCTTGGTGGCATCGCCTTTGCCGCGTTAGCTGGATTCTTCATCGGGCGCGCGCGTGGCAAATCGCTGAGCCGTCTCACCACCCTCTCTTGGATCGTTTATTTCCCGCTCGTGATTTTTCTGGTGCGCGGTTTAAACGAAGAGAAACAATTCTTCGGCGTGGTGGGGTCAAATTTTTGGGGCGGGTTATTGCTTACCTTTTTGTTGACTGTCGTCGGCATCGTCTTCTCATTCCCCTTCGGCATATTGCTGGCTTTAGGGCGGCAGTCATCACTCACATTCGTCAAGATGTTTTGCATCCTCTTCATCGAAGTCATTCGCGGCGTGCCATTTATCACCATCATCTTCATGTCGCAATTGGTGCTACCATTGTTTCTTCCGGCAGGCTTCACGCTGGATCGCGTCATCCGCGCAATGGCTGGAACCGTAATCTTCAGCGCGGCCTATCTGGCAGAGAATGTGCGTGGCGGCTTACAAGCGATCCCCAAAGGTCAATTCGAAGCGGCGGATGCGCTGGGGTTAAATAGCTTTCAAACTATGATCTACATCATCCTGCCGCAAGCCCTGCGCGCGGTGATACCGATTCTAGTCGGGCAGTTCATTGCGCTGTTCAAAGATACGTCGTTAGTCGCCATTGTCGGACTCTACGACCTGCTGGGCATCGCCCGCTCCTTGCTCGCCCAACCCGATTTCATTGGACGACAACCCGAAGTGTATATGTTCATCGCGGCGATCTATTGGATATTTAGCTATGTCATGTCGTACATCAGCCAAAGACTAGAAGTGAGAATGGGAGTGGGAGAAAGATAGAAGTTAGAGATTGGAGATTAGAGATTAGAGCGTCAATCTCCAATCTCTAACCTCTAATCTCCAAAAAATATGAGCGAGCAAATTATTAATCAACCGATAATCTCCTGCCGCGATGTGCATAAATGGTTCGGGCAGTTCCAAGCTCTGCGCGGCATTGATATGGACGTGCAGAAAGGCGAAGTGATCGTCATCTTCGGTCCGAGCGGGTCGGGCAAGTCCACCTTTATTCGCACCATCAACCGCCTCGAAGAACATCAACGCGGCACGATCATCGTAGACGGCATCGAATTGACTCACGACGTGCGGAACATCGAGCGCGTCCGTAGCGAGACCGGCATGGTCTTTCAACAATTCAACTTGTTCC
>CAKKQG010000433.1 GCA_919901875.1 Anaerolineales bacterium | reverse complement strand
TCTTTCAGGATAAAGATTCTGATCCACGAAGTTCACGAAGATCACGAAAAAAAAGATGCCATTTGTGTTCCTTAGTGTTCTTCGTAGATCAAAAGCCTAATCAATGCCCGGAATTGAAAACCGAGAGAAGCGATTGAATGCGATCCATGCGCGGCTTAAGCACGCTGGCGTTAGACAGCGTGGTAAAAAATTCCGTCTGGTTGGGTCCGATCACAATTTGGGTGATCGATCCTTTGCCAATTTGTGTTCCGGCACAACCGAGCAGGGCAACTTCTTCGGGCGTGAGATCGGTGCGAATGGATTGATAAAGCAACTGGGCAAGTGACGGCAGCACCGGAATCGTTTGCGGGCGCAGCAGCTTATCGCGAATCGCCAGCATCAAACTTTGTTGGCGCTGCATCCGGCTGAAATCACTATTGCCATGCCGCGTGCGGGCATACATCAACGCCACGCGCCCATCCATATGCACGATGCCCTGCGGAATCTCCAACACTAACGTGCCGTCGCGATCATCGGGATAATGTTCGTCGCGGATCGTTTGCGGCACTTCCACATCCACGCCGCCGATGGCATCAATGGCATTTTCGAACGTGGTGAAATTTAAAACAACGGTGCGATCCACGCGCAAGTTAAATGTTTGCGAAACGGCGAAAGCTTGAAAAGCAGGACCGCCGCCGGGATAATCGTAACGACGACCCAAAGCGTAGGCCACGTTGATTCGATCTTCGTAAGGCACGGCACTGCCATAACCGGGAATCGTCACATACAGATCGCGCGGGATAGAAAGTATTTGCGCCGACTTATCGGCGAAGTTGATTCCGATCAACACCATCGCATCGGCGCGCGCCAAACGATCATAATCCGCCGAGCGACCATCCATGCCGATCACCAAGACGTTGATGCGCCCCGGTCCGTTGCACGATGAGGGGAAGGGAGCGGCTGGCGGCAACACCTGAGTCGGGATCGGAGTTGGATTCATCGGCACGGAATAAAATCCGGTCGCTTTAAAAATCGGCGTGGGCGTATTCGTCGGCGGGCGCGGATCTTTTTTGATCGGCGTGGGCGTGACGATCCGCGGCGTGAACGTGAGTCGTGAGAGGAGCGAGCCTTGCGTGGGAGATGGATTCGGCGATGGGATGACCGCCACCGCTGTCGCAGGTGTCGCCGACTCCGTTGATGAAACGATCCAACTTAACCCGAAGCCCAACAGCAAAATCCCGGCGCCTGCTGTGAGAAAAATTCCGAGAATGACGAATGGGAGGAATGAATCACGATTATTACGAAGGCGCATTACAAATACTTCTCCACCGCCCAACCGCCGGCCTTCATCACATCGTGTGGAATATCTTTATCCGTTGGACGAAAGACCAAAGCATTGTGATCGCTGAGCGCATCAATCACATCGCCCATCAGGTCGGCGAGATAGACCGGGCGATCTAACGCGCGGGCAATGTCGAGCGGAGAGAGATCATCCAAACTGATCCCCTGCGGATGATCAAACATCACACGCGGCAGAACGACGAATTGACCCAGATCGCGATCTTTAAGTTGAGCGATCACATCCGCGCCCATCATCAGCCCCGACACGGTGATAGTGTGACCGAGTCGCTCATTGAGAATCGGCGCAACCGTTAAGTTCGTGCGCGCGAGTTCATTAAATTCATCCGCCGCTCTCTTCAACGTTGGCGCAAAAAGAGTCCCCGTCGCCAACGTCCCCTTCGTTCCCCTAGTTCCCTTCTTTCCCTTTATTTCCCTTTTTTCTTTCTGCCAGGCATTTAAAAAATTCCTCACCTGCCCCAAACCGTTTTCCTCAAGCGAATGTCCATCTAATTCTTTTTTCGACGGCACAGATCGCTTTGTGACCAGATACCATTCGTCCGTGGCATACACAAAACGCGCGCCGAATCTTTTGAGAAATTTTTCCTGCCAACGATCTACCTGCTCCAAAACCTTCTCACATTCCTCAATCGTATTCGGGCGATGACCGTATTTGTGATGCTTGGTGAGTCCAACCGGCACCACACTGACCGATAACACCGTAGGATAAAACTTGGCAAGATCGCGGAGAGATTGATCGAGAGCTTTGCCATCGTTGAGTCCGGGTGTGATCACTAATTGCGTATGACAGGCAATGCCGCGCTGACGCATCCACTTAAGTTGTTCGAGAATATCAGGTGCGGTTTTATTGGCAAGGCACTTGCGGCGCGCTTCAAGGTCGGTGGCGTGAACAGAAACGTAAAGCGGGGTCAGTCCTTGGTTCTCGATCCGCCACCAATCATGTTCGCCCAAGTTTGTGAGCGTTACGTAATGCCCATAGAGAAATGAATAACGATAATCGTCATCTTTGATGTAAAGCGCGCGTCTCATGCGCGGCGCGGTTTGCAGAACAAAACAGAAAGGGCAGAGGTTGTTACAACGGCGGATGTCAATATCAAAGGTGGGGTGGGTGAAGGTGATGCCGAGAGGTTGCAAGTCATCTCGATTGCGTGTTGCGTATTGCGTATTGCCGTCACGTCTAAAAGAAATTTCAACTTTTTCATCGGCGGCGTAAAACTGCACATCAATCACATCTTCAACGACGTTGCCATTAACCGCAATCACCTCATCGCCGATCTGCAAACCCATCTCGGCGGCGAGTGACGCAGATTCTATATTTTTAATCACGCCAACATGAGATTGGAGATTGGAGATTAGAGATTGAGGCATTGAAAAGAAGACGAAAGAGAAACGCGGGAGTCGCACACGCAATGAGAGTCGAATTTCAGAACAATGTTCGGGAGCGGATTAGA
>CAKKQG010000432.1 GCA_919901875.1 Anaerolineales bacterium | reverse complement strand
AACCATTCTTCAAACGGAGTGTCCCAAGTTGTCTTGTTTCCGAAACTTCTCTCAACGTCGGCGAAGCGGATGTAAAGGTTCTTGCGATGAAAAAGGTTGTAAGGGCGTTTGATGATGCACGCCTGACACAGCGCGAAAAACGCTAGAGCGAATTTGTAAGGATCGGATAACTGGCGAATGTTTGTGATCATCTGATCGATCCACGCATTCTCGTCATCGGTGAAGTAAATATCTTGAAAAGTTTCTTGAACAAAGGTTGGATAAGAAATTTCTTTGTGACGGGTCAGCAGCCATTCGATTTCTTCGGGAGCAAGTTTCGTCTCGCTATTCTCTATCAATGCCAGACCAAATTGATAATTGAATCGCAAGATGTCGTTATAGGTGACTGCTTTGCCCTCTTGTTTCAAACGGTAAGCAACCGCGCCCGTCCCGCCGAATGCGTCCAAGCAAGTTGAGAAATCCAGATCGCCAATTTGTCCCCAAATCCAATCAACAAGTTTCGCTTTGCTGCCTTGATAGCGTGTTGAGGGAAATTGGGCAGTGAGATGAGGGAAGAAAGATTGTTGAGCCGAAGCGATCATATGAAAGCAAGATAAGGATCATCTCGAATATAAGCCGGGATGTTTCCTAGAAACTGCGCGGGCGGTAACTGATGCCACTCGCGCAAAAGATGATACGTGGGCGAAGTCAGCAAATTACATACGTCAATGGCTTCACGCCATGATTCTTTTCTTACTTCGACAATTGTTTCCCAATCAGGCAACAGCCCAAAATCCCAAGCGGAACACAACCGCGCGATGAAATCAATTTTGTCTTCGCGAGTGTCGAGTGTGGCAGGTGGATCAATGTCAGGGTAGAGAGAGCCGTCAATTTGAAAAGTCATTTCTAATCTTTGTCTTTTGCTATCAACTTCGCTACATACTCGCGAATCTTGCGGGTAGCTTGAATAGCTTCTTCAGCATCTTCTTTAGTGATATCGCTTTGCTTCAAAATACCTGGATAGCGTCCTGCCACAATATACTCATTCACTATTTCACCCGAACTTACTAATTCTTTAAAAGATGAGTCGTAAGCCAAACAATAATCCAAAAGTTTAAGAACATCGTGTGTTTTCTCAAGTTCCCATCCTTTTGAGATAAGGTAAGCCTTCAGGAATTTTTCTGCTGATCCCTGACATAAAAAACAGATCGTGTGAAAAGATGGAGACTCAGATTCGAGATTGCCCTCTGCAACGCGGAGATCACCTTCTGCATACCGCAGCCAATCAAGCGTTGTTTGGGGCAAGTTCTGTGGGTCGCTCATAAAGCTTTCTCCCATATTTATATATGTGCTTTGTAAAGAAAGGATTGTTATCGTTTAAGTTCAAATCAACTTCTGCGGGAGTTAGGACAATTAAGTCCAAGCCAAATCTACGCCCCCACATCAACCTTTCGATTTTGCGCCTCACAAACTTGTTTGGTATTGAACTGTCCTGAACGACGAATAGATCGATGTCGCTATCATCTTTAGATTCCCCGCGTGCGCGTGAACCAAACATAATGATCTGCTTCGGATTGATCTCGCGCACAATCTTATCGGTGATATACGTGATCAATTCGGGCGTGACGATTTTTGTTTCCAGTTTTTTATCGGGTTCAGGCGCGTTGATTTTGTTTATTTCCATTTTCCATCTCCTTCACCTTCCCCACTCGCCTCACATGCCGCTCCTCATTCGTAAACTTTGCGTTCAAGAACGCGGCGATGATCTCTTTGGCGAGTTCAATGCCGATGATGCGCGCGCCGAGACATAACACATTGATGTCATCATGCTCGACGGCTTGATGCGCCGAGTATGTGTCGTGGCACAATCCGGCGCGGATGTTTTTCATTTTGTTCGCCGCCACACACGCCCCCACGCCACTGCCGCAAATTAAAATCCCGCGATCTGCTTTTCCTTGTTGAATCGCTTCGCCCACTGCGCGAGCGTAATCGGGATAATCCACTGGGTCAGCCGTGAATGTGCCGAGATCGAGAATCTCGTGACCGGCTTTCATCACGACCAACAAAGCCGTTTCTTTGAGCGGGAAGCCGCCGTGATCGCAGCCAATGGCAATTTTCATTTTGGAATTTGGACGCTTCGCGTGGAAGTTAGAAGTTGGATTCCAACTTCCAACCTCTAACTTCTATTTGATGAGCGACTTTGCCGCCTCAACGACTCTCTCCGCCGTGAGACCCAACTTCTCATACACCACTTTATACGGGGCGCTCGCGCCGAAGCGATCCAAGCCGATGAAGATTCCGCGCCAGCCAATGTAACGATCCCAACCGAGCCGCACGCCCGCTTCAATCGCCACGCGCGCGGTGATGTTGCTCGGCAATACCGACTCGCGGTATTCCGCCGATCCCTTCTCAAACAATTCCCACGATGGCATCGAGACAAGCCGCACCTTGAGTCCCTCTTTGCTCAGCATCTCTTCTGCCTTCATTATTAATTCAACTTCCGATCCCGTTGCCATGAGAATCACGTTGGGGTTTTGGATGTCGGGATTTAAAACGTAAGCGCCTTTAGTGAGATTCGAGGCGGGTGCGTATTTAGATCGATCTAGTGTGACCAAATTTTG
>CAKKQG010000431.1:1914-3690 GCA_919901875.1 Anaerolineales bacterium | reverse complement strand
GATTCACTAAGGAGGTGATCAACGACAACACACACTCGCTCGTCAAAACAGGTTTTACATTTACTCGCACACTTTAAAAAGGAGAAGATTCAGATATGAAACATAAATTTACTTTAGTGAGCTTGCTGGTCATCGCTACGTTGCTCATCAGCGCCTGCGCGCCACAGATTGTAGAAGTGACCAAGCAAGTTGAAGTAACAAAACAAGTGCAAGTGGAAGTGACCAAGCAAGTGCAAGTCGTCGTCACCGCCACTCCAGCTCCGGCTCCCGCGCCCAAGAGCGGCGGCACGTTGATCGTCGCCCGCGCGGCGGACACCAAAGGCATGGATCCGCACAAGCAGACCGCCTTCGCGTCCTTCCGCGTGATGGAATTGATCTACAGCACGCTGGTCGAACTCGACAAAGATATGAACGTCGTGCCAGGTGTTGCCGAGTCATGGAAGTGGTCAACCGATGGCAAAGTGTTGACCGCGACTCTGCGTAAGAATGTGAAGTTCCACGACGGCACGCCGATGACCTCGGCTGATGTGAAGTTCTCGTTCGAGCGTATCTTGGATGAGAAGACCGGCGCCGCGGCGCGCGCGACTTTCTCCAGCATTGACAAAGTGGAAGCGCCCGACGCCAGCACCGTTGTCTTCACTCTTAAAGCGCCCAACGTGGCATTGCTCGCCGGCATGACTTCGCTCAACGCGGCGATCCTTTCCAAGAAACTTGTCGGCGACGACAAAGCCGATCCCGCCGTAAAAGTTATCGGCACGGGACCGTTCAAGCTCGTCAAGTGGGATCCCGATAAAACGTTGACGCTTGAAGCGAATAAAGATTTCTACATCGCCGGTCAACCGCGCCTCGCCGGGATCGAAATGCGAACCATCCCCGACGAAGCGTCCATCCTCGCCGCGCTCCGCGCCGGCACAGTGGATTGGGCATTGATCAACGATCCGCGCACGGGCATTGTGGCGAGTTCTTCCAGCAGCAAGCTCACTGTTTCGCGCGCGCCCGCTTTGGCATATCACGTCTTGCAGTTGAACGCCGCGCGCGATATGTTCAAAGATCAAAAAGTTCGCCAAGCGGTTTCGTGCGCCATCAACCGCCAAGAAGTTTTGGACACGGCTTCACTCGGCGAAGGCGAGGTGACCAGCCCGCTCACGCCGCCGTTCTATCGCGCCGATCTCTCCAAACTTGATTGCTACAAGAAAGACGCCGAGAAATCGAAGACGTTGCTTAAAGATGCCGGCAGCCCCAAAGTAACGTTCAAGGCAATTGTGGCGAATGCCGAACCGCCCACCGCTATCGCCGAAGCGCAAAACATTCAAGCCCAACTCAAACCTTTTGGAATTGATATGCAGATCGAATCGCTCGAGTTGAGCGTGTATGTGGCTCGTTGGCTCGCGGCAGATTTCGACGCGGCTATCGCCCTCAACGGCGGCAACCCCGATCCGCACAACATGTTTGTGCGCTATTGGACCAGCACCGGCAACCTCAACAAGGTCGCCGGTTACAAAGACCCTGCCATTGATGTACTTATGGACAAGGGTTCGGTCACCACAGATCCCGCCGAGCGCAAAAAGATCTACGACGAAATTCAAGCCAAGCTAGCAACCGCCGCACCGTGGGTGTGGCTGTATGTCGGCTTCGAGTACCGCATCATGCAACCTTACGTCAAAGGCTTCACGCCAATGGCGAATGGACAGACGATCTACTTGCGTGAGACGTGGCTCGATAAATAACCCCCTCACCCCCAACCCCTCTCCCCCAACGAACATCACGTTGGGGGAG
>CAKKQG010000431.1:0-1904 GCA_919901875.1 Anaerolineales bacterium | reverse complement strand
GGAGAGGGGAGTCCAGTGATGCAGACTTACATCGTCAAACGTTTACTCGCACTGATGCCGACTCTGCTCGGCATCTCCATCGTCGTCTTCCTCGTCATGCGCTTAATTCCGGGCGACGCCATCAGCGCGATGATCGGCACGCAATTTATTTTGACCGACGTGCAGGCACAATCTCTGCGCGAATACTTTGGGTTAAACCTGCCGTGGCACGAACAATATATCCGTTGGTTGCTCGCCGCGTTACGCGGCGATTTTGGACTCTCTATCCGCACCGGTCAACCTGTATTAAAAGAAATTTTGAATCGCTTTCCACTCACGCTAGAACTGACCCTTTTTGCCACGATCATCGCGCTGTTAATCGGGATGCCGATTGGAATTTTATCTGCCGTCAAACGCGATTCGATCATAGACCTCTTGGGTCGCCTCTTCGCTCTGATCGGTCTTGCCCTACCCAACTTTTGGATGGGCACGTTGATCATTTATGTGTTATCGGTCTACTTCAATATCCTGCCGAATTCCGGCGACTACGTTGAATTGACTCAAGATCCGATCAAAAATTTGAGCCAGATGATCTTCCCTGCCATTACACTCGGCTTCGCTTTCAGCGCGTCGGTGATGCGAACCGCCCGATCATCTTTGCTTGAAGAACTCAACAAAGATTACGCCCGAACTGCCAGAGCAAAAGGTCGAAGTGAGCAAGCCGTGATCTTCATCCATTGCCTTCGCAACTCGTTGATCCCCATCATCACCCTCGTCGGTTTTCAAACAGGCTATCTCTTCGGCGGCGCGGTGATCGTGGAAGAGGTGTTTGCCATGCCCGGCTTGGGGCGCGTGTTGTTAAGCGCCATCGGTCAACGCGATTATGCCATGGTGCAGGCGACGGTTGTCTTCATCGCATTTAATTTTGTGATCGTAAATCTCATCGCCGATATGTTGTATGGGTTTGCCAATCCGAGAATACGGTATGAGTAACAAACGTCATTGGTTTAATCGCCTACTGCGTCACCGCAGCGGCACGATGGGTATGATCATCGTGATCGTCTACGCGCTGATCGCCGTCTTTGCCTGGGTAGTTGCGCCCTACTCGCCTATTGAGCAACACGTTAAAGATAGATTGCAGCCGCCGTGGTCAGAGAACTATGTGTTAGGCACCGATGAGTTCGGGCGCGACATTCTGAGCCGCTTGATGCACGGTGCGACGAACTCGTTGCGGGTCGCCGTCACGGCTGTCGTCGTCGCCGGCGCCATCGGAACAATAACGGGTACAGTCTCCGCTTACGTCGGCGGCATCACCGATATGGTGTTGATGCGCGGGATGGATTTGATCTTTGCCTTTCCGGCGATCTTGTTAGCCCTATTTGTTTCTGCCGCGCTCGGTCCCGGACTCTTCAATACCGTGATCGCCATCTCGATTGTCTATCTGCCGATCTTCGCCCGTGTAGCGCGCGGCTCGGTGTTATCTATCAAGGAAATGGATTTTGTAGAAGCCTCGCGCTGTTTGGGCGCGACTCCGTGGCGGCTGATCCTCGCCCACATTTTGCCCAACGCGCTCGCGCCTTCTATCGTGCAAGTGAGTCTCGCTTTATCGTGGGCGATGTTGACTGAAGCCAGTTTAAGTTTTTTGGGTCTCGGCACAGAGCCGCCCGCGCCGTCGTGGGGGTTGATGTTGAGTGAGAGTCGCAAGATGATGGAGCTTGCGCCGTGGATGGCGATAGCGCCGGGTGTGGCAATCATGTTCGGCGTGTTAGGGTTCAATTTGTTAGGCGACGGATTGCGCGATGCGCTCGATCCACGTTTGCAATTCGCAAAAGAAAAATGATATGGACTTACCCAGTTCACAGAAATTTTCATCACGAATCCCACTACGCTACGCTTCGGGGACTGTGTGTCACGAATGTTCCGAA
>CAKKQG010000430.1:1187-5695 GCA_919901875.1 Anaerolineales bacterium | reverse complement strand
GCGGCGGCGTCTCCAAAAGGAACACGCACCCGCTTGTCGAGCAACTGAAAGGTGGACTGGTAGAAAGCAGAGTCGGTGACCGAAAGCGCGCCGCGGGTTTTTCCATGAAACGAGTTCTCGGCGTATACAATTGTGGCTCGCTCCGGTCCTTGCGCTTTTTCGGCGATCTTCAAAGCGGCTTCCACGGCTTCGGAGCCGCTGCAACATAGAAAGCCGATTTTTAGATCACCCGGCGCAATCGTGGCAAGGTTTTTACAAAGCGCGACGGCATATTGTGACAGGAAGGCAAGGGCAATCTCGTGCCGCTTCTCATCCTGAAACTTCTTGCGCACCTCAAGAATACGCGGATGGTTGTGTCCAAAGCCCACCGAGCCGAAGCCGCCAAAGAAATCAAGAATCTTTCGCCCGTCTTTGTCAATGTAGTACATCCCTTCGGCGCTCTCGATAATGACTTTATGAAACCCCAAGAGTTTAAGAAAATGGAGTTGTCCTGGATTCATATACTCACAGAACAACTCCACAGTTTCGGCGGCAGTTAATCCTTTGGCGTCTTCAACGGTCAGCAACTCGGGTTTTAGAATCATCGCGTCGTCCTTGTCAATCATTCTCGTCCTAAAGTTAGGGCGGCATCACCAGTGTATCTTAAATTGCAAACTCTGTATATCGTTCTCAAATTATTCTGTAGAGTAAAAAAATTTATTTTCTACGCCAACACAAACTTTGTCGGGTCGTCGGTGAACTTCGTCCACGCCATTACTTTGCGCGGCGTGATCTCATACAAGCCGCCTTCGTCCCACTGAGTCGCTTCGGGCGCGTAACCATGCTGTGTGTATTTAGCGCGATAGGCTTGGGCGATCTTCTCTGCCAATTCGGGTGACGGCTTGCCTGCTGCTTTTGATTCACCTTCGACGATCACCGCTTCATCGCCGCTTTCAAGATGAAGACTCACGCGCGGATTCTGGGTGATGTTTTGCGCGTGGCGAGTCTCGGGGCTGCCGTCGTAAAAAATTTTGCCGTTCACCCAAACCGCCCAACGCGGTATGGCGTGCGGCGCGCCGTTGGGTCGCACCGAGCAGATCCAATAGTTTTTCGCTTCGGTCAATCTTTTTTCAACATAGTCCCACGGCACCGTGCCAGTGGGATTATCAACATACCCTTTGGGAAATTGTGGGCGGGTGGAATGAGGAGTGGACATAGTGAGTATTTTTAATATGCACTGGACTTACACAGTTCGCAGAAATTTTCATCGCGAATGTTCCGAATTTTACGAATAAGACAAAAAAGAAATTCGTGTTATTCGCTTATTCGCGTTATTCGTGATTAAGAAAAGCACTGCGCTTCGTGGATCACTCACTCTGCCATCTTGCTCACTGTCGTCCAGTTGCGCGTCGTCCCTAACACCCCCAACTCTTTCTCAAGAAAAACATTCGGGAAACCGAAACTGCCATCCACCAGATGCGATAAACAAAACACATCGCACCCTCTCGCGCCGATCACTTCCACATCCTTCTTGCGCGAGAAGAGCGGCACTTTCTTTCTCAAGACCTCCGAGGTCTTTAAGATCTCGGAGGTCTGATGGCAAAACGTGACGTAAGTCTTTGCTTTGTCGCTTGCCTTGATATTCTTGAATGGATCATATTTGACCAACGCTCGCATCTCTTCTTTGCTTCGCACAAACACCGCCACTTCGTAGCCTAATGCTTTGTGCAATCCTTTTTCGATCTTCTGTGTGAGGGCTTTCGCGTTTGTCGTTGACGTTTCAAAGTTCACGTTGCCGCTTTGGATGTAAGTCGTGACGTTTTTGAATCCAAACGATTCAAAAATAAGTTTCAGATCATCCATCTTGATGATATTTTTTCCGCCGACGTTGATGCCGCGCAGGAAGGCGATATAGGTGGTCATGCGTTGATTGTATCACTGGAAATAAAAAGACCTTCATGAGGAAGGTCTTGGCAGGGCTGTTGCAAAGTCGTCTGGCGATTGAAATCGCGGCAACATAAGGCCAAGTCCGCCTACGCGGACTGAGGTTTTAGCCGACGCAGGTCGGCTTCGCTTTGTGTTGGTGCGGTTTCAACCGCCGTGTCAAGGGACTTTGCAACAGCCGTGAGTCTTGGGCAGTTATGAGTGAAGTATTCCAATCGATCACGGCTTGTTTTCTTCCAATCGTTTTTGCATGGCGGTGGCAATTGCCTTTTCGTAAAATGTGATTCCCACCCGTTGAATGTGGTCAATGAAATCAGGGTCTTTCAGGGTGTGGAAAATGGACAAATCAATCATGTAGGGGAGAAGCAGGTCGTCAATTTCTTCAAGAATTTTGTAAAGAATGTCCAGCGTCAAATCCTGTCCGCCGTGCAGGGTCAGGTCAATATCCGAGCCGTTCTTGTAATTGCCTTTGGCGCGCGAACCGTAGATCACCGCTTTTTCTACTTGCGGGTATTTGGCAAACACGCCGCAGATTTTCTCGATGGTGATTTCCTTCAAACCGAAACGTAGTGTCATTCCTGTTCCTTTTTCAATTTTTCCATGCGGGCATGAAAGTTTTCAAACTCGGCGAAGTAGGAATGTATTGCGGCAGAAACGATCTCAGCCGCAGTTTCTTCGTTGTAGGTATGCGAGGTCAGGTTGCGGCTTTCAATCATTTTCATCCAGGCTTCGCCGTTTTCGATCAACCCTATTTTGAAGGCTTCGCGCGTCGTGTCTCTTGAACCAAAAACATTCTTAACACCGCGCTCTTCCAGAAAATCCTTCAAGGTATTCCATGCCAGCTCGTGAGTATATTCAAAGCCTTGTATCAGCCCTTGCTCTTCGAGTTTTGAAAGTGGACGTTGCTCTGATAATTCCACAGCTTCTTTTAATTGGGCAAACGCTTTGGCAAAATTATTGAATCGCTGAATCCAGCGAATATCTTTTGCGGTCATAATGTTTTTCCTTTGCGATCTTTGTTTTCTTCTAGTTGGTTTCTCAGCGCGGCAGCGATTGCCTGTTTGATCTCGTCCAATTTTTTTATCTGCTTCCATTCACATGTTCTTGAACCCCAACTTTTTTCCGCGTGGCGACATGAATGCTTCACACGCGCAAACAGTTGAAGGTAGAGTAAAAGTTGTTAGCGGATTAGAGTGACGACCTCACAACTTTTTCCGCGTGCGTTGCGTAGGCTTCTCTCGCCACATCCCTTTCGGCAGCAGTCGTTGCATTCGCTCAATGATTTTCACTTTCTCTTCCCACGATAAAGCGGCAAGCTCGCGCCGACGTTTGGCTTTGGCTTTAAGTAAATCGGAAATGTCGGGATAAGTCTGCGGCATTTGTTGTTTCTCTATTCTGATAGTGCTTTTTCCATCTCGCTTCTATTCTACCCCCTCCGCCAACAATTCAATCGGGTGCAACGGTTTGCGTTCCGTGCCGTGTTCAATTTGATGACGGCACGACATGCCCGAAGCGACGACGTAAGTATTCGCCTCGGCGTTCTTCACGGCGGGGAAGAGTCGCTCGCCGCCGATCTTCATCGAGAGGTCAAAGTGTTCGGCTTCGTAACCGAATGATCCCGCCATGCCACAGCAACCGGAATTGATCTCGCTCACCTCCCAATCCGGCAGCGACAACATCTTGCGTAATGCCGCCGTGCCAGTGATGGCTTTTTGATAACAATGACCATGCACCAACACTTTGCGCTTTTCATCTTTCCATTTAATTTTCAACTCGTTGCGTTCAGCCGCGCCCGCTAAAAATTCTTCGATCAGCATCGTCTTGGCGGCGATCTGCTTCACGCGCGGGTCATCGGGCAACAGGTCAAGGTATTCGTCGTTGAAGGTGAGCAAGCATGACGGTTCGAGTCCGATGATGGGGATTCCTTTTTCTACAAACGGATACAACACCTCAACATTTTTCCGCGCCTGTTCCTTCGCTTGCCATAACAACCCTTTCGAAATCATCGGGCGACCACAACAACCGTGATTAGGCATGAGGACGTTATAGCCTGCCGCTTCTAAAACTTTTAGCGCCGCCATTCCAATAGAAGGATGATTGTAGTTAGTGAAGGTGTCTACGAATAAGACGACGGATTTCTGATTGTCGATTTCTGACGATAGTCCCCGTAGCGAAGCGGAGTGGGATTGCTGATTAAGGGAAGCGTCCTGAGCGGAGCGCGATGCATTTCCGCGCGTAGTCGAAGGATGCGGCGCTTGCGTAAAACCCGCGCTCCTCGACTTCACTTCGTTCCGCTCGGAGTGCTTACTTGAGACGAGATCACGGAATGTCTTGAACACAAACGGCGGCAGCACCCGATGTTGCGAGATGCCAAGAATCTTTTCGTTGAGCCAGCGTGTGGCACCGAGCTTTAGAAAAAAGTTTGCAATTGGCGCAAAATAATGCGCCAAGTTCGAGAGAGCGTTGATGTTGGCAAATAAACGCGCTCGCAGAGGCACGCCATGCACTTCGTGATAGTGCGAGAGATATTCATATTTGATCTTCGCCATGTCCACGCCCGACGGACATTCGGCTTTGCAGGCTTT
>CAKKQG010000430.1:0-1087 GCA_919901875.1 Anaerolineales bacterium | reverse complement strand
GGCGCAAGTTCTCCATGAAGTCGGGCGCGTCAATGATCTTGTTCGGGTTGAAACGATAATCAGGATCGAAGACTCGCTTCACTTCGCCGAAGGCGTTGTAAAGTTGTTCGCCGAAGAGTCGTCCGTTCCACGTTGAGCGCGAGAGTCCGTCGCCGTGTTCGCCCGTCATCGCGCCACCCATCTGCTGCACGATGCCCAACACCGCCCTGCCCATCGAGCGCACCTTCTCAATATCTTTTTGATCTTTAAAATTAATCACCGGACGAATGTGCAAACATCCCGCCGAAGCGTGAGCATAATAAGCCGAATCGACTCCATGCTCCTTAAACATTTTTTCCACGAAGCGAATGTAATCGCCCAACTTATCCACTGGCACAGCCACATCTTCCATGAACGACACTGGTTTTGAATCGCCGCGCATAGATTGCAACACGCCCAAGCCCACCACGCGCACACCCCACACATCTTTTTGTTGTTGCGGCGTGAGGGCGCGCACAAAAGTTTTCGTCACGTTGTGCGGGATCATCTTCGCTTCAAGTTTTTCGATCTGGCTGATGATCTCCGACTCGGTATCCCCGTAGAATTCGACAACAAGGATCGCGGCGGGATCCCCTTGAATAAAAGTCAGCTGCCGCGCGTAGACCGGAATCGCCCGCGTGAGATCGATCATCATCTTGTCAATTAATTCAACGGCGGCAGGCTGACATTCCAGAATCAAAGGGGTGGCGTCTCCGGTGGCGGCTATCGAATCGAAATGCAGCACGCACAAGCCCGTCATCTTCGGCAGCTTCACTAAATTTAATTTTGCTTCAAGCGTGATCGCCAACGTGCCTTCTGATCCTGCTAATAATTTTGCCAGATTGAATCCCGGTGCGGGCGGATACGGTTGGGATGAGTACCAAACTGCCGGGCGGCTGGCGACATACCCGTGCGGCGGGATCATGTAATTCAACGAATAGCCACTGGCGCGCCGCCATGTCTTCGGGAAACGATCTTTGATCGCGTCAGCATTTTTCTCGATAACACCTTTGATGCCGCGATAGACTTCGCCTTCGCGCGTTTGCGATTCGAGTTTGGCGTTGAGTGA
>CAKKQG010000429.1 GCA_919901875.1 Anaerolineales bacterium | reverse complement strand
TGACTTTGTGTCTCGCGCGTAGTTTTTTAACCGAAGTTAGAATTATGTTAGATTTTATCTTTCCCACCATTTGGCTAGACAGAGTCGTTGCATTAAGCGGTAAAATAGTGGCGTACTCATTGACAGTAATGAGTGCTGGAGGAATTAAACCGTGAGTGACAAATTACAGCGTTTCACACAACGAGCGCGCCGCGTGTTGAGTCTGGCTCAAGAAGAAGCCGAGCGAATGCGCCACAACTATATTGGCACCGAGCATTTATTACTTGGACTTCTTCGAGACGATGGTGGCGTCGCCGGACGTGTACTGCGCGAACTGGGTTTAGATCAGCGCCGCTTGCAAGAAATGGTCGAGCGATTGAGCGGACCCGGACAACGAATCAAGGCGAGCAAGATCGATCTCTCACCCGGCACCAAACGCGTGTTGGAGTTAGCCATTGACGAAGCGCGCCGCATGAACCAACATTACATCAGCACCGAACATCTTCTACTTGGTTTGGTGCGGCACAACGAAGGCATTGCTATTGATGTATTAAACAAACTCGGAATCTCGCCTGAACAGATTCGCCGCCAGACGCGCCGCATCTTGCAAGAAAGCGGTTCGTCCGACGACATCGAGCAAGGTCCCGCAACGCCGCAGAAACAAATGGCTGGTGGTCTGCCGGAAAAGAAAAAAGATTCGAAAAGCAAAACGCCCCTCATTGACCAACTCGCTACTGATCTCACCTCACTCGCCGAAGAAGGCAAACTCGATCCCGTCATCGGAAGACAAAATGAAATTGAACGCGTGATTCAAATTCTGGCGCGGCGCACCAAAAATAACCCGGCACTCATCGGCGAACCCGGCGTGGGCAAGACCGCCATCGTCGAAGGTCTGGCACAGCGCATCATCTCGGGTGATACACCCGAACCATTGTTGGGTCGCCGCGTGTTACAGCTGGATGTTGGCTCACTGGTTGCCGGCACCATGTATCGCGGTCAATTTGAAGAACGATTGAAGCGCGTGATCGAAGAAGTGAAAACTTCCCATGCAATTTTATTCATTGATGAAGTGCATATGCTCGTCGGCGCCGGGTCAGCCGGATCCTCCGTGGACGCCGCCAACATCCTCAAACCCGCTCTCTCGCGCGGACACATTCAAGTCATCGGCGCGACCACCCTCAACGAATACCGCAAACACATCGAGAGCGACGCCGCATTGGAGCGACGTTTCCAGCCCGTCACCGTTGATGAACCCTCGATAGACGAAACCATCAGCATCCTGCACGGAATCAAACCCCGCTACGAAGAACATCACAAACTGATCATCACCGACGACGCCATCAACGCCGCGGCGCGCTTATCCGCTCGCTACGTCCCAGATCGATTCTTGCCCGATAAAGCAATTGACCTGATTGACGAAGCCGGTTCGCGCGTGCGAATGTATAAGAGCCCCGAAGCCAAAGCCTTCCGCGAGACGATGAGCGATCTCAAAATCGTCAAAGAAGATTACGCCGTCGCTCTCGACGAGGCGCGTCAAGATGATGCCCAAGAATTTATGCGCCGCCAAGTGGAACTCGAAGAAAAACTGAATCGCTTGCGCGCCGGTTGGGATCAAACCAACAGCCCCGTCCTTAACGCCACCGACATCGCCGAAGTGCTGGCAATGTGGACCGGCATCCCCGTCACGCAGATCGCCGAAGAAGAATCCAAACGCTTATTGAAAATGGAAGAGGCATTGCACGAGCGCATCATCGGTCAAGATGAAGCCATCAGCGCCATCTCGCGCGCCGTGCGCCGCTCGCGCGCCGGACTTAAGGACCCCAACCGCCCCATCGGTTCGTTTATCTTCCTCGGACCCACAGGCGTTGGCAAGACTGAACTTACCAAAGCGCTCGCCCAATTTATGTTTGGCAGTGAAGACGCCTTGGTGCAACTCGACATGTCCGAGTTTATGGAACGGCACAGCGTCTCACGACTCGTCGGCGCGCCGCCCGGATACGTGGGCTACGACGATGGCGGTCAACTCACCGAATCGCTGCGTCGCCGACCCTATTCCATCGTGGTCTTCGACGAAATTGAAAAAGCGCACCCCGATGCGCACAATATGTTGTTGCAAATCATGGAAGAAGGTCATCTCTCCGACGCGCGCGGCAAACGAGTCAACTTCCAAAATGCCATCATCATCATGACCTCCAACGTTGGCGCGGATATGATCAAGCGGCAAACGTCGTTGGGCTTCAGCCTCAAACGCGATGAATCGATCAGCGAGCAACAATCATATGAAGACATGCAGAAGAAGCTGACCGAAGAACTCAAACGCGCCTTCCGCCCCGAGTTCCTCAACCGCGTGGACAGCGTGATCGTCTTTCGCTCTCTCAACAAAAACGAGATCATCCAGATCGTTGACCTTGAACTTAACAAAGTGCGCGAGCGATTGAAAGAGCGCGAACTCAACCTTGAAACCACCGAAGACGCCAAAGGGTATCTCGCCGAAAAAGGCTACAACCCGGATTATGGCGCGCGCCCGCTCCGCCGCATCATTACAAGCGAAGTGGAAGATGATCTTTCTGATCTCTTATTGCGGAGCTCGTGGGCGGCAGGCGACACGGTTTATGTCGAAGTGAAAGACGACGAGATCGCCATGCACATTGAAAGCACGGAAAAAGAAAAAGAACTTGAAGCCGAAGCACTGCCCACACCCTGACAAATAGCACCACCAGCCACCGAGTGTTTTGCGAAACACTCGGTGGCTTTTTTTTTCTCTACGTTATAATCATTACATGGCAAAAACTAAAACTCAGTGGGTCTGTCAGAACTGCGGGCGCGTCACCTTGCGCGAAATGGGCAAATGCCCTCAATGCAGCGAGTTCAACAGCATGCTCGAAGTCGTCGTCGCCGAACCCTCCAAGCGCGGTGAAAGACGATCCGTTGCAACCACCTCACGCCCGCTCAAACTTTCTGAGATCGAAGGGGATGCCGACGCGCGTTTACATCTCCCCATCGAAGAATTTGCCCGTGTTCTCGGCGGCGGCATTGTGCCGGGTTCTGTGGTGTTAGTCGGCGGTGACCCCGGCATTGGCAAAAGCACATTGCTCTTGCAGCTCGCCAACGTCATGGCAGAGACAGCTGGAAGTGTGTTGTACGTTTCAGGCGAAGAGTCGGCGCGACAGATCAAAATGCGCGCCTTACGACTCGCTTCATCCGAAGAAAGCAAACAAAAACTTTCGGAGAATCTTTATCTGCTGACTGAAACGAATCTTGACGCCTTGTTGACTCACGTGGAGGCCGTCAACCCTAAAGTGCTAATCGTTGACTCTATCCAAACCATTTACAGCGGCGACATTTCGTCGGCAGCAGGTTCGGTGAGTCAGGTGCGCGAGTGCGCTCAACGGTTGACTTCGGTTGCCAAAGGCAGCGACATGGCAGTCTTCCTCATCGGTCACGTTACCAAAGAGGGCGCGATTGCCGGACCGCGCGTTCTCGAACACATCGTGGATACGGTGTTGTATCTCGAAGGAGATCGCTATCAATCGTATCGTTTATTGCGCGGCGTTAAGAATCGATTCGGCCCGACGATGGAAGTTGGGGTGTTTGAAATGCGCGGCGCGGGGATGGTCGAGGTGTTGAATCCATCCGAAGCGTTTTTAGCGGAGCGTATGGTGAATACGCCCGGCTCGGCGATTGCTGTAACGATGGAAGGCACGCGACCTATTTTGGTCGAAGTTCAAGCGCTTGCTAACCCTTCACCTTTTGGCAATCCGCGCCGCACGGCAAACGGTGTGGACTTCAATCGCTTGTTGCTCACCACTGCCGTGTTGACTCGCCGTATCGGTCTCAAACTTTTTGAGCAGGATATTTTTGTCAACGTGGTTGGTGGATTGCAAGTAGAAGAACCTGCCGCCGATCTCGCCGTCGCCGCCGCAATAGCCTCATCGGTACGCGACCGAGCCGTGCCGGCCGATATGGCATTCGTGGGTGAGGTCGGGTTATCAGGCGAGTTGAGAGCCGTAAGCCAGATCAATGTTCGTTTGCGCGAGGCGGCGAAACTGGGATTCAAAAAGGTATTGATTCCGAAAACGGTGAAACGCAATGAACCGTTTCCAAATGGAATCGAAATTCTGCAAGCGCGATCCGTTCACGAAGCGTTAGACTTGATCGGATTAAGCCGTTCTACATCTGCCTGACGATTAAGCAACGATTAACTAGACTTTTGCCCTCCCGTGTGTTAAGATCGCCAACGGTTGAGCTCTCATCATTATTTTATTTGCTCACCGCCTGGTCTTATTCTCTTTATTCGCTAGCGTCACAAATTCGTTTTAGGGGTGGTTCGACAATCTTTTCATATCCCTTTTGCGAGTGAGGTGAGCGCCTGATCAGGTGTCTCACCTTTTTATTTTCTGGAGTCTCAAATGAGTATTGAATTTATCTTTCGATTAGTTGGTATGGTCTCGCTTGGCACAGGCGGCCTTTATACTGGCGTACAGATCGCCAACTCTGCCGGAACTTCTCCCGAACTGATATGGGTTTGGGCATTAGTCTTCTCGCTGGTAGGCGCATTACTCGGCATTGTCGCCACACCTTACGTCACGACGCGCCCGGCGAGTTTTCTACGCAACCTGATCAGCCAGTTGCCGGTGCAAGTGTTGATCTCGGCGATGATCGGTTTGATCACCGGCTTGATCATCGCCGCACTGCTTTCGCTGCCTCTCTCGCTGTTGCCGCGCCCTTTCGGACAGATCGCGCCGTTTATTGCCGTCATAATCTTTAGCTGGATCGGCATTTCGATATTTGTGATCCGCCAAAGCGATATCTATTCATTGATCGCCGGCCGCCTGCCGGCTCTCTACTCAGGCAACAACGGGTCAGCCGCCACGGCGACATCAGCCAACACCATATTGATCGACACCAGCGCCATCATAGACGGGCGCATCGCCGACATCAGCCAAACGGGTTTCGTCTCGGGCACGCTCCTCGTCCCGCGATTTATCCTTAACGAACTGCAACACATCGCCGATTCATCGGATGTGCTTCGCCGCAATCGCGGGCGGCGCGGGTTGGATGTGCTGAACAAATTACAAAAAGATTCCGCCGTGCCCGTCCGCATCACCGATATGAATGTCGAAGGCGTGCGCGAAGCCGATGACAAGCTGGTCATCCTCGCCAAACAATTGCACAGCGCGATCCTCACGACCGATTACAACTTAAATAAAGTGGCCGGCATTCAAGGCGTAACGGTTCTCAACATCAACGATCTGGCTAACGCAGTCAAGGCGGCTGTTCTGCCCGGCGAAAGGATGCGCGTCAAAGTAATCCAAGAAGGAAAAGAATCCGGGCAAGGCGTAGCCTATCTGGACGATGGCACAATGGTTGTAATCGAAGAGGGCCGCCGCTTGATGAACCAAACGCTGGACGTTGTCGTCACCAAAGTTCTGCAGACCGCCGCAGGCAGAATGATTTTTGCCAAACCGGATTAAATGCAAAATGACAAATGTAAAATGACCCTTTGTCATTTTGCATTTGTCATTCATCATCCTTCTATGTTAATTTACAACACTCTCACTCGCACAAAAGAAAATTTCAAGCCCATCACCGAAGGTCGCATCCGCATGTATGTCTGCGGACCCACCGTGTACGACTACTCGCACATCGGTCACGGCAAAACGTACGTCGCCTTCGACACCATCGTGCGCTACTTGCGTTGGCGCGGCAACAACGTGCGCTACGTGCAGAACGTTACCGATGTCGGTCATTTATTGGATACGGGCGAAGATCGAATCCTCAAAGGCGCGGCGCGTGAACGAGTCGAGCCCATGGAGATCGTCGAAAAATATGCCCGCGCTTATTTTGAAGATATGGACGCGCTCGGCGTGCAGCGCCCCGATATTTCACCGCGCGCTTCGGCGCACGTCCCCGAACAGATCGAGATGATCCAGACTCTGATCAAAAACGAACACGCTTACGAATCCAACGGCTCGGTCTATTTCGACGTTACCTCTCACAAAGACTACGGCAAACTTTCCGGGCGCAAGATCGAAGAACTGGAAGAAGGCACGCGCGAAGACGTGCGCGAAGAGAAACGGCATCCGCTCGATTTTGCTTTGTGGAAAAAAGCCGCGCCCGAACACATTCTGCATTGGAACAGTCCGTGGGGCGTGGGCTTCCCCGGCTGGCACATCGAATGCTCGGCGATGTCATCCAAATATCTCGGCGAGACGTTCGACATTCACGGCGGCGGCATTGACAACATCTTCCCGCACAACGAATGCGAGATCGCCCAGAGTGAAGCCGCCAACGGCAAACCGTTTGCCAACTATTGGCTGCTCACCGGCTCGCTCACCATTGACGGCGTGAAGATGAGCAAGAGTCTCGGCAACTTCGTCACCATCAAAGACGTTCTCAAAAAATATCGCCCGCAGGCGATTCGATTCTTTATCTTGAGCGGTCACTATCGCAGCCCGGTTGATTTTTCGGATGGGGCGCTCGAGGCGGCGAGCAAAGGATGGGAGCGGTTGACCGCGCCCGCGCTCGCCGTGAAGCAAAAACTTAATTCACCCCTCAACGCGGGCGAGGCCGACTCCGGCATCGTGAAAGCCATCCACGACGCCCGAACCAATTTCATCAGCGCGATGGATGATGACTTCAATACAGCCACCGCGCTGGCGACTCTCTTTGATTTCAACAAAGTGATTAACACGTTGCTTAACAGCGGCGAGACGATCACGCGCGGCACGCTTGAAGCGATTGAGGTTTTCTACAACGAAACAGGCGCGGGAGTGTTGGGCGTGATCGCCGATCAGGTTTCGTCGTCGGTCAATGCCGAACGCGAAGCAGGGTTGATTCAACTCCTCATCGAACAACGCGCCGCCGCCCGCGCCCGCAAAGATTTCGCTGCATCAGACTCGATCCGCAATCATTTAGCCGAATTGGGCATCACGCTTGAAGATGGCAAAGAGGGAACGACATGGAAAGTGCAATGAGCGATGAGCAGTGAGCGTCTCGCTCATCGCTCATCGCTCACCGCTATTCAATGCCTGAACTTCTCTACCGCCGCAACGTCGTCCTTGAAACCCTGCGCGCCGGGCGGCGTGAACTGCGGCGACTCTTAATCTCCGACGACGCCGATCAAAATTCTCTGCG
>CAKKQG010000428.1 GCA_919901875.1 Anaerolineales bacterium | reverse complement strand
ATGACCAAACCCAACAAGCCCGCCCCACCCATACTCCCCGCAGGATCAGTCGGACGATGGCCTTTAGAAGCGACAGGCTACGGCGAAAATGTTTATGAAGCCTCGCCGCAACGACCTTGGGTTGATTTCGCTGATGCGTATGGCAAACCGGTGCGAGCAAAACTTTCTTGCGCCACACAAGACGTTGCCATTTCATATTTCCCCGCCCTAGCCGGTCCCGGACGATTCAGCGTTGAAGTTTTTATCCCGTCGCAAAACGCCGACAACCCGCAAGCCGATTATCACCTCAACTATTACGAGCGCGGCAAGTTATCTGATCTGCAAGTGACGATTGATCAAACGAAGTATTCCAATGAATGGGTTTCGCTTGGAATTTTCGATCTCGATCCACGACGCGCGCAAGATGGTCAAGTGAACATCACCGATTACAACGCCAACGGATCGTTCATGATGGCGTTCAGTGGCGTGCGTTGGGTTCCGCCTCTCGCCGTTGTGGTCAAGCCGCCACACGAAGGCAAGACAAATCAAGATGTGATCAACGCTTTCATCGTCGTCGGCGCGAAGTTCAACGAGAAGTTCACCGATCTGGTTGCCGCCGCCGGGCTCAATGCCATCTTCAATGATCGCAAGGCGGCGTATGCGGGTCCCGCCATGACCGCCCTGCCCAACCTGAGCGCGGATCGCAAGAACGCCCTCAACGAAGCAATGAAGATTTCATCGGATGCGTTGGCGAAAGCCGCCGTTGAAGCAAGCAAACCGAAAGTCGTTAAAGGAAAAGTGGATGGTCGCATTTGGGGCGTGCATGGTTCGGCGGGCGCGGGTGTGCCGCCGCGCGGCATGTGGGATTTTTGGATCAACGAGCTTAAACAGATGGGGATGAAGTGGTACAAACAGTGTGACAACGGTGGCGCCGACTACGGCGATGGAACAACTTTCCGCTGGGTGCTGGCACTGCGCGACGCCGGCATCACGCCCGTTATCCGTTATCAAAACCCGCGCATGTTTCCGAAACGACTCGAACCAAGTTTTTGGGACAAGATGAATGGTTATGTTAAAGAAGGAATCACTTTGGCAGAGATCGGCAATGAACCCAACTTGGCGTGGGAGTGGCAAGACGAAAGTTTTGTGAACTGGCACAACCCGGATTGTGTTCGCACGATTGCCGAAGTGTGGTTGCAAGACGCCGAAGAGGCAATACAGCGCGGCGCGAAACCGGCGTGGTATGCCTTTGCCCCAACCGATTGGCAAGGCGGCACGAATCATCTTTACTCCGGTCCCAAGTTTCAAGAGCTGTGCTGGAAATACATCGGCACAAATGCCCGTGATCGCGCGCGGAGCATTTTCAAGAGCGGCGGCTGGGCGGCGGTTCACGTCGCACTCTACGAATTTCCGTTTGAACACGATCCGTTTAATCACGGCGTGGGCGGTGGCGCGCCGTGGGATATGTGTATGCGCGGTTATGAAATTCCGATACGTTACATTCAAAACAACATCGGTCTCACGCCGGGTGTAGACATGCCGATCTTGTCTACCGAGAGCGGAGTGTTCACCGTTGAGTCTCCTTCGATGGATGGGCATAAGCGTTATGAGTCGGATGATGTTCACGCCGACTTGATGGTGAAAATGTTTGATTGGTTAGAGACGAACTCGCCGCTTCAAGCGATGATGCCGTGGTGCATCGCCGTGGATGATCGCATCGGTCACAAACCGGGCGAGTATGTTCAAGATGGTTGGTATTTGGAACGCAACGGGCAGTTTGGTTCGCGGCCAGTGGTAGCGAAGTTGAAGCAGACGAAACAACAACGGGGATGAGATGTTTACGCAATACGGAATACGCAACACGTATTCCGTATTGCGTATTGCGTGAGGCAGAATGAAAATTTTTGATATAAGCGTCACCCTCGAAGACGGCATCCCCATCTGGCCCGGCAACCCGCCGTTTGAGTTGGTGCGAGTGAATAAGCTGGAAGAGGGTGCAACATCCAACGTTTCAAAATTAAGTTTGGGCGTGCATACTGGCACGCATGTGGATGCGCCGATTCACTTTCTTCAAGGCGGAACAGGAGTCGATCTATTACCGTTAAATTTGTTGACGGGCAAGGCAACGGTGCATTGGCTCGATCTGCCTCAAGGGAATATCACGGCAACCGCGCTTGAGGCGGCGGCACCGAAGATCAACGCTAACGCTGAAAGAGTCCTGCTGAAGACTCGCAATTCGGAATTATGGCGGAGTCCGCATCCCTTTCAATCTGACTTTGCCGGGATCACCGCCGATGGCGCGCAGTGGATCGTCGATCACAAAATCAAATTGATCGGCGTGGATTATTTATCGGTGGGACCGAAAAGCGCGGGCAAGCCCACGCACGAAATTTTGTTGAAGGCGGGCGTGCTGATCGTGGAGGGACTCAACTTGCGCGAAGTGAGCGCGGGCGAGTATGAATTTTTTTGTTTGCCGCTTAAGTTGAAGGATTGCGACGGCGCACCGGCAAGAGCAATTTTGATAGACAAGTAAACAGGTAGACAGGTAGACAAGTAGTTTGTTTACCTGTCTCCTTATTTACCTGTATACTTTGTGTAATTAAAAACCGAAAGGATTTAAAACTATGGCAACAGAACGAGTTAAAGAAATTCTCTCTTGGTATCGCAGCGACAACCCCGGCACGCTGACCAATTTGGCGCGGATGCTCAATCATGGCAAGCTGGCTGGCACGGGCAAGTTTGTGATCTTGCCGGTGGATCAAGGATTTGAACACGGACCGGCGCGCAGCTTTGCATCAAACCCGGCAGGGTACGATCCGCGTTATCACATAGAGCTGGCGATTGAATCGGGATGCAACGCTTACGCCGCCCCGCTCGGTTTTCTGGAAGCGGTTGCCGCCGATTACGCCGGTGACATACCGTTGATCTTGAAATTGAACAATCACGATGTGCTGCAAGATGAAAAAGATCCGATGGGCGCGATCACCGCCAGCGTAGATGATGCCTTGCGACTCGGTTGTGTGGCGATTGGTTATACGATTTATCCCGGCACGGCAGATCGCCGCTTCTTATATGAACAACTGCAAGCGTTGACGCTTGAAGCGAAAGAGGTCGGGCTGGCAGTCGTGGTGTGGTCGTATCCACGCGGCAGCGCGTTGAGCAAAGAAGGCGAGACCGGTGTGGATGTGACGGCTTACGCCGCGCAGATCGCCGCGCAGATGGGCGCGCACATTATTAAAGTTAAACTTTCAACCGAACACGTTGAACAACCGGAAGCCAAGAAAGTTTACGAGAAATACAACATCGCCATCGGCACATTGCCCGATCGCGTGAAGCATGTCGTTCAATCGTCGTTCAATGGTCGGCGCATTGTCATCTTCTCTGGCGGCGCAGCAAAGGAAGATGCCGAAGCTGTGTTAGATGAAGCGCGAGCCATCCGCGACGGCGGCGGCTTTGGTTCGATCATCGGGCGCAACTCGTTCCAACGCCCGCGAGCCGATGCGCTGCAATTGCTCGATAGCATGATTAAGATTTACA
>CAKKQG010000427.1 GCA_919901875.1 Anaerolineales bacterium | reverse complement strand
TGATGAGTGGAAGATGAGTGGCGGAAATGAAAACAATGAAACAATGAACAATGAAACAAAATGACTATACCAATGCCAAGACGATAGTTAAAGTGATGATACTTGCCACAGTTGAAAATAATACTGTTGCCGTTACAAATTCGGGGATGAGATCGTTTTCGAAGGCAATGATCGAAGTGAGGACGGCAGTGGGCATGGCGGCTTGAATGATGCCGACACTCCGCCCCAATCCTTCTACGCCAAATGGCATGGCGAGGGCAAACGCCAGAATCGGTCCGCCGATGAGTCGGATGGCGCTCGATATGATCATGTCGGAGTTGATCTTGGGCAAGCCTGCGCTGGCGAGTTGCACTCCGAGGGCGACGATCATCGTCGGGATCATCGCCGCCGCTAACAATGAGATGGGACGGGTGATCATCGGCGGTATGCCAATTTGAAAATAGTTGACGAGCAGAGCGGGCGGCACGGCGATCAGCGCCGGAGTCTTCAACACGGCGAGAGCCGCTTTCCAACTTCCGCCTTTGTGCCAGTTGGCAGCCGCCACATTCACCACAAACGAGATGCTCATGATCGCCAAAAAATATAACGTGGAAATTTCTAACACGTTGGGTTCATCGGGAAAACGAAACTTGATCATCGGCAGACCGAAGTTGCCGACGTTGCCGAAGATGGCGATTGCCATGTAGGCGGCGACCATTTTGGGATCGCGCCGAAGAATTTTTGCGATGATGAATCCGAGCAAGGCACAGCCCAGATGCACGACGAAAGCGTACAGCGTCATGCGTAATGCCAACGCCGCTTCGATCTTGGCGTTGCTCAACGTATCGAAGACGAATGCCGGGATGAGGATGTAATACGAGTAACGCGATAGGGTGCGCGCGTCGAGTTGCAGTTTGGGTCCGGCGTAATAACCGACGACGACCAGAGCGAAGACGGGAACGATAACGTTGAGGAAGATGGGGAGGAGGGGCATAGGGAGGTAATGGAGAATGAAGAATGGAGAATGAAGAATGAAGAATGAACAATGAAACAATGAACAATGACGAAGAGCGTGATGCGTGACCGAAGGGATGATGCGTGATGCGTGTGATACCTGTTTACCTGTCTACCTGTTTACCTGTTTCCTTATAACTCTGTCGCAATTTTATACACCACCCGCCTCTCCCACCCACTCTGCGCCGCCACTTGCTTCGCCGCTTCTTTGCGTTCTGTTCCGTCGTCAATTAATTTTTGCAAAGTAGATCGCAGGCGATCTTCGTCCCACGTTTCTTGCGCTTCGGGAGATCGTCCGGCGATGACCAGGGTGATCTCGCCGCGCACGTCACCTTTGTTGAAGTGAGTGATGGCTGCGCTGATGAGACCGCGAAAAATTTCTTCGTAGAGTTTGGTTATCTCACGACACACGGCGATCTGTCTATCGCCCAATACTTTTTGCACATCTTCTAGTGAGTCGATCAGGCGATGGGGAGTCTCGAAACAGATCAAGGTGCGCGAATCATTTTTGTTTTCTTCGAGCAAGCGAGATCGGTCTGACGATTTGCGCGGCAGAAAACCGAGATAGACGAATGAGTCGGTGGGCAAGCCCGAAGCGACTAAAGCGGAAAGCAGGGCTGACGGTCCCGGGATGGGGCTGACGGCGACACCGTGATCAATGGCGGCGCGAATCAGTTCGTATCCCGGATCCGAAATTCCGGGGAAGCCGCCATCACTGACCAATGCCACGTCGCCGCGCCTGAGCTGATCGAGAATCGAATCGAGTTTAGTTAATTTGTTGTGTTCGTAATAACTGGTGGTCGGCGTGTGGATGTCGAAATGAGTTAACAGCTTCGCCGTGTGGCGCGTGTCTTCGGCGGCGATGAGGCTCACCTCGCGCAAGATGCGAAGCGCGCGCGGCGAGAGGTCTTCCAAATTGCCAATTGGCGTGGCGACGATGTAGAGGATGCCCAACGTTTTACTGATAACTGATCACTGATCACTGATTACTAGAAACGAGTGAACAGTTATCAGTAAACAGTGATCAGTGTTATCGCGCTTGCACAAAGTTCAACAAGATAGCGTTCTTGTCGCACGAGGCCGACGTGCTGAGTGTGACGAAGTCGGAGAGGGCAACGCCGCCCGTATCGCGCATCTGCACTTTGTAAGTGCCGCTCGTTTGAATCGGGCGATCACTTAATTGAATCTCATAACCGGCAGGTCCCACGGCGGGTTTGCTTCCGGTGAAAGCGTCAATGCTCAATCCGCCGCCCTCGACGTGGACGATCAAACCGATGCGCGGATTAAGATTCAGATCAAACGCTTGCCCCACCACGCCCATCCACGCACAGCCTTTCGAGTTGAAGACGTTTGCCAAAGCAATGGGGTTGCCCTCTTGCACCACAAAATCGAATGCGCCGCGTGTCTTGGATGGGGTGAACGTGATGGTGGGAGTTTGTGTTGCCGTATTGGATGGCAATGGAGTTGCTGTGACCGATATCAAAGTGCCGGGTGTTCCGGTGGTGGTGACCTGCACGATCTGAGTTGATGTCGCCGTTCCTGTGACGGATGGCGTGACGGTTATCGTCGCGCCGCCGATGAGAGTCCGTGTGGGCGTTGGTGTGGAGGTGGCAACGACTACAAGTGTGGAGGTCGCTCCTTGCTCAGTGAGGGCAGGGATTTTCGTTGGCGGCAACGTTGGTAAATTAAATACGGACGTGTTCTTAGCGGTTGGCAGCACCAACACCGTAGGGGGTGGGGCGGGTGGAAATGGATTGATCGGCAGGCGCGGGTCTGCCAGAAGCGCCGCATATATGCCGCCGACCAAACACGCGCACAAGAACGCGAAGATCGTCAAGATGTTAACGAGTGTTGACCCATATCTATTCATAATGAAACGTCCTCTTTTAGAAACCCGCTTTGTTTAACAAAGCGGGTTTCTGGTTTACACAAATTTATGTATCGCCGCTTTGGCGCGCAAGTCTTCGATCCACTTATTGACCGCTTGTTGTTGCATTAACGCTAAAGACGTGGGCGAGAGCGGGCGCGTGCCGCGTTCCAGCGTTTGCACTACGTGAAAGCCCAACGCGGTTTTCACAACACCGCTCGTCTGTTTAGGTTGCAAGTCGAATGCCGCTTTTGCCACTTCAGGAACTGTTAAGCCGTTGATCGCAAACCAACCCAAGTCGCCGCCGTTCACCCGCGATTGATCCAGTGACCGCGCCACGGCGATCTTGGCGAAATCGCCGCCCGCTTTTAAATCTGCCAAAACTTTATTCGCGTCGTCTTGCGTCGTCAGCAAAATGTGCCGCGCGTGAACTTGCTCGGCTTGCGTTGGCACACTTGTTGCAATCTGCGCCTGCATCGCGCTGAGGATCATCCCCTCTTTCAACGCCGCGCGAAATCCATCCGCCGTGTAAAAGTTTGCCGTCAACCACTGGTTGAACGCCGCCTCGTTACCGCGCTCGCTGATCGCCTTGTTATACGCTTCGGCTAACTGCGCCTCTGTCACTTTGATCCCCGCCGCGTTTGCCTCCTGCAGCATCAGCGACTTATCAATCAACGCCGTCAGCACGCGCGCTTTGTAATCACCCTCCGCTTTTTGTCCGAGTGATGTTGCCGCAGATTCGTAACGCGCTAATTCCGATTGATATTCTGAAAGAAAAATGGGCTGACCGTTTACAGTGGCGGCTAACGGCGTGGAAGTGGAAGTGGGCATGCGTGCGGTGGCGCTGGCGACGGGGGCGCGGGTGTTTACAGTGGCAAGCGTCGGCAACGGGGCAGCCGCTGAATCGCAGGCGCCAAGAATTAAACTAATGGCTAAAAGCCACGTCATTGCGAGTAACCCATCGCGGCAGACCGACGCGGTTTTAAAAACCGCGTCGGTCTTAACGCAACCCGCTGACGTCCTGATGAACGGAATTTTCGCATCACGCATCACTGCGCGATTATATACTTGTAATCTCTAATCTCCAATCTCCTCTCTCACCATCGCCGCCACCTTTCCAAATTCTTTTGAATACATCATCTCTATCTTGCGCGGTCTTGGCAACCCAACCGGAATCTCCGCGCGCAAAGAACCGGGACGCGGCGTGAAAACTAAAACGCGATCTGCCAAGAACACCGCTTCGGAGATCGAATGTGTCACCATGATCACCGTCTTACCAAAGCGATCCCAAATTCGTAACAGCTCCAGCGACATGCGCTCGCGCGTCAACGCATCGAGCGATCCAAACGGCTCATCCAGCAATAACACATCGGGGTATTGAACTAAAGCCCGCGCGATAGCCACTCTCTGCTCCATCCCGCCCGATAACTCGCGCGGATACGCCGACTCGAATCCGTTCAACCCCACCAGATCGATCATCTCTTGCGCCCGCGATTCTTTTTTGTGATTAGGCAAATCTTTTAACTCGAGGGGCAGGGTGATGTTGTCGAACACCGTGCGCCACGGCATCAAGTTTGCCTTTTGAAAAACAAGGGCGATCTTTTCGGGCGTGGCATGAACCATCTCGCCTTCAAAGATCACTTCACCCGTTGTCGGTGTTCGCAACCCCGAAAGGAGTTTAAGCAAGCTGCTCTTGCCGCAGCCCGAAGGACCTACCACACATACAAACTCGCCCTCGTTCACCTCAAACGACACATCATTCAACGCGCGCAAACCGCCGTTGCCGTTGGGGTAGGTGAGGGAGAGGTGAGAGGCGGAGAGGATCATGGGGGAAATGAAGAATGAACAATGACAAATGAACAATGAAACAATGAACAATGAAGAATGAAGAATGAACAAAATCCCAAATCCAATCTCCAATCTCCAACATCCAATCTCCAATCTCTATTTTACAAACTCGTTCGTAAAAGCTTTTTCTAAATCCACAGGCGCGGGGAT
>CAKKQG010000426.1 GCA_919901875.1 Anaerolineales bacterium | reverse complement strand
CTCTCTATGACGGGGAATGGTGCTCGCCTTCTTTTTCTTCCGATTTACATATACTGTATGATTTGCACCTTCTCGTAGGAATTCACATCCGTTTGACTCAAGATGCCGAATTACATCTTTTCTTTTCAAACCGTTACCACTCCAAAGTCTTCTTTTATAATTTCAAGACCAGTAAGTTCTTCCTCAAAGAGTTGCCTATTAGCGTCCAAAACAAGCTGGACTGCCTCAATTAAATTTTTTCTCGCTTCATCAAGAGTTGTACCCTGTGTATTAGCTCCGGGAAGTTCTTCAATAAAGCCGATATATCCGTAAGGCGATTTTTGAAAGATCGCAGTTAATTTTTCCTTCATCTTTATCATCATCCTTTTTATTTATATTATGCCATAACCGGTTCTTAAACGGAGCAAGATCATTTTTGCCAACCATTGCATCAGATGATCAAAGCATCCCAATCGTTTACACCTAAATCTTAACCAACCCCGCCTCTGCCATCGCCTTTTCTAGCGACTCTTTTTTCACTCCATGTTTTCGCAGACTAGCGATCAGTTTTGTTGCGTCGGGTTTGTTTTCAAGATCTGCCAAATCATCACGCAGACCTTGCCCAATATAGGCGCGGATCAGAGGTTGATAACCGGTGAATCCACGATGTGGCGCGATGCGGCGCAAGTCGGAGACCACATCTTCAGGCATTCGAATTGTGACGGCGGTCATTGGGCGATTTTTGCTGAGGCGAGTTTTTAGTTTATTGATTTTCATATTTATCAGGACTTACGCAAAACAGAACAATCTCATCACGAATAACGCGAGTGCCACGAATATTTTTATATTTTTTTATTCGTTAAATTCGTATATTCGTGACATTCGTGATTAAAGTGCGTAAGTCCAGTTTATGTGTGGCGCTCGTAACAGGAGTGTAGCATCGCGCATTTACATCGTCAAATCAAAACTCTCCCACACCTCTCACCCTCAACCTCTCAATCAACAAAATTCCGGCGCCCGTCACCGTCATCAAAATTGTGCTAAGTGCCATCGCCCGTCCATAATTTAATCCGCCGGGTTGACCGATGAAGTTGTATATGGCGATTGGCACCGTCGGAAATTCGGGGCGGCTGAGCAACGTCGTCGCGCCGAACTCACCGAGCGAGAGGGCGAAGGCAAATGCTCCGGCGACAATGACGGCGCGCCCGATGAGGGGTAGATCGATCCGTCGCCATACTTCAAATGGTGATGCGCCAAGAGTCATCGCCGCGTTTCGCCATTGTGGGCGAATGGCGCGATAGGTGGGGAGCAGAGTCCGCACCACAAAGGGTAGGGCGATGACGGTGTGGGCGAGCGGGATCAAAATTGGAGAGGTGATGAATGTTCTAAAGGCGATCAAGAATCCTAACCCAAGTGTCACCGCCGATGTGCCGAGGGGGAGCATAAGAATCGCTTCTAAGTTTGTCATTCCGAGTAAAACAAATCGCACTGACGACACTATGCGAGACCAAGCCGTCATTGCGAGCGTTCTTTGCGAAGCAATCTCGGTCAGGGCTTGAGATTGCTTCGTCGCAAAAGGCGCTCCTCGCAATGACATTAACCCTAACGATATCGCCATCACCATCGTTGCACCGGCATAGAGCAGCGAATTGCGGATCGATTCTATCGGCGTGACGAAGAAGGCTTGCCCTCTTTCGTTCTCGAACAATGCGGTGTAGTAGTCAAAAGTGAATCCATATCGCACTTCGCCGCGTTGCCCGCGATCTGCTTCGAGTCGCATGACGGATCGTGCCGCCAGTGAGATTAAAGGTGACAAGAGAAAAACGAAAAGTGAAACGGTGATGATGAAGGCGAAAAGTTTTTGCGAGAATGTTCGCAACGGTTTTTGCGTGAACTCGCTAGAGCGCACGTTGAGAACGCGAGTCATCCGTGATGAGACTCGGGAATAAATGGCGACGAGGGCAAAGGTGCAGAGGAGTTGCACAAGCGATAGTGCGGCGGCGCGCGGCAGATCGAAGAAGGCAAACGTCTGGCGATAAACTTCAACTTCGAGCGTGGCGAATCCCGCGCCGCCTAAAATTAAAATAACTCCGAAGGATGTGAAGTCGAAGATGAAGACCAAAAGACTCGCGGCGAGAATGGATGGCATGAGTAAGGGTAGGGTGATCGTGGTGAAGATGCGAATCGGGTTCGCGCCCAGAGTCCGCGCCACCTGAGTCAGGCGCGGGTCGAGATGACTCCAATAATCACCCACCGTTCTGATCACAATTGTGGTGTTGTAAAAAACGTGAGCGAGGATGATCGCCGCCAGCGTGTTGACGATTTTGATCGTCGGCAGGTTCAGCGACTCTAGCGCGATGTTGATCCAGCCGCGCTCGCCGATGAGCGCGCTGAAGCCCGCGCCCACAACCAGAGTCGGCATCACAAACGGAATGGCGGTCAGGGCGCGCAATAGATCGCGTCCGCGAAAATGATAACGCCCGACGAGATAGGCGGCGGGCAAGCCGACGATGAGCGTGGCGATGGTTGAGAGAAGCGCTTGCCAAAACGTAAACGCCGTGATGCGCCATGTGTCGAGATCGATCAACGCCGCGGCGATCTCACTCGCGTTGCTTAAACTGAAAATGGCGAAGAGAGGGTAGAGGTAGAAGAGGGCGAAGAAGAGGAGAGGGATGATGATCATGGTTGTTGCCTCACCCCCTAGCCCCCTCTCCTAAACAGAACACCACTGTTTAGGAGAGGGGGAATCTAAACGCGAAATTTTCTCCCCTCTCCCGAAAATGCCTTTGGTTTTTATTTTCGGGAGAGGGGTTGGGGGTGAGGTAGATTTACTTCACCACAATCTCCGTCCACGTCTTAATCAACGCCTCCCGATTCTTGGCGATCTCATCGGGCGACATGATCACTGGCGACTCGACCTTCGCCGAATACTTGACGAACACTTCGGGCAGCGCGGCGTTGGCGACTACCGGATAGACAAACATATTGAGCGGCATGTCTTCTTGAAATTTTTTGCTCAGCATAAAGTCAATCCATTTTTGCGCGAGTTCGCGGTTCTTCGTGCCGTTGGCGATTCCGACAAACTCAATTTGTCGAAAGCAAGTGTTGGCTGTTGCGATGCTTCCCGTCGGCGCATCTTTGGGCGGAGTCTTGGCGAAGAAAACTTCGGCGGGCGGGCTTGAAGCATACGACACAACCAACGGGCGCGAACCTTTGCCGCTTGATCCACTGAAGTCGGTGTAATACGCCGCTTCCCAATCGGGCGCAACTTTTACGTCGTTGGCGCGCATCGCTTTCCAAAAATCGTTGAAGCCATTGCCCATCACTTTCGAAGTGAGCAGCATGAACGACAAACCCGTTGAGGATGTTGCCGGGTCTTCGACCACGATCAGACTTTTATACTTCGCGTCCGTCAAATCTTTGAGCGACTTCGGCAAGTCCAACTTCTTACTGTCGAAATAATTTTTGTCGTAGTTCAAACACACGTCGCCGTAATCCACCGGCAGGGCGCGGTTGCCCGCATCAAGTTTAAAATCGCTCGCCACATCTTTCAGCGCGGGCGCATCATATTTTTCAAACAACCCGCCATCCAACGCGCGCGAGAGCAACGTGTTATCCACGCCGTAGATCACATCGGCCAGCGGCGTTGCTTTATTGAGCAGCGCGGTGTTGAGCATCTTACCGGCGTCGCCCGATTTGAGAACTTGAACTTTGGCGTTGTTCGCCTTCTCAAACTCTTTCAACAGGTCATCGGTCATGGCAAACGAACTGTGCGTCATCACCGTTAATGTTTTGGGGGATGGCACCTGATCAGGTGTTGCCGCCGATGGCAGCGTGGGCGTTGGCGTAGAACAACCGATGATCAGCAGTGCAACGATTATTAAGGGTAAAAGTTTTTTGAACATAGTATCTCCTTTGATGCGTGATACGTGATGCGTGATTCACGAATCACGCATCACGTTTAATCAACACGCACATTAGTAATCCATCTTTTAAACTTACATTTGCCTCTTCACTCACCATCACATTACTCACCCCCAACGTCGAACCCAACTTCAACACACCGTCGCTCAGCGCATACTCCAACCCATGCGTTGTCACGCCGCGCGCCTCACCGCTGATGGGGATCAACGAAACTGTTGCGCCCGCGTGTCCGCGCCACCGTAGAGTCGAGCCGCCGCGCACTAAGGCGATCTCTTGATCCCCGTCTATTAATCGAATCGGCGTTGAGGAAAA